>CANEVK010000147.1 GCA_947442115.1 Bacteriovoracaceae bacterium
GACCTTTTTTGATTTCATCACCTTTGCTCACAAAATTCTTTTTATTGTTTCCATACACTGTATAAATCTCATCCTGGTGGGCGATAACAATCATGTTCCCATAGCCTCTAATCCCATTGTCTGAGTAAACAACGACCCCATGATCAACGGCAAGAATAGAAGTTCCTTGTGGTGCAGGGATATCAATTCCATCGTGATGTCTTCGACCACGCTGACCAAAATGTGAGGATACTTTATAGAATTGTGGTACTGGCCAGATGAATCTTCCTCGACCAAGGCTGGAGTAATCTTCAATAACGTAGGTGTCACGCAAGAAATACTTAATACCTACTTTTGAGGGAATGAAAAGCCATTCATTTCCCAGCAAAGACTTACTGGGATTGGCCTGTTTAATTTCCTCAAGGCTTACCCCATGATCTCTGGCCACTTTTTTTACATGGGCCGGAGACTCAATATAAACATAACGACCACTTTTCATGGTTGAACATGCGGAAAATAAAAATAGTATACTAAGGAGCCATTTTTGCATTCAGTCTCTCAATAACTAAACTCAGATCTTTGCTTGCCTCTTCGAGGTTATCAACTAAGTAATGAGGGGTGATGGAAACAAAACCATCCTCCACTGCCTGACAATCAGAATCCGGGTTTCCCTTAAAACCAAGATATTGACCAGCAATCCAATAGTAATTTCTTTCTCGTGTATCAATTCTAGCATGAACTTCTTCAGAATATCTTCTAAAACCAATCTTTGTAAGTTTAAAACCTTTAATTTTCGAAAATTCTAAATTGGGAACATTAATATTAATAAGAGCAAGCTTAGGAATATGGAGATGCAGCTCAAGCTCAAGACACATATTTACAATCTTGGCAGCTGTTTCGTAAAAATGGTGACCGTTTAAATTCTTAAACGCCAAACTCACGGCCATTGAAGGAAGACCATGAAAAGCAGCTTCTCTTGCAGCTGCAATTGTTCCGGAGTAATAAAGATCCTGTCCAAGATTCGCTCCCCGATTAATCCCGGAAATAACAACATCAGGTCTTGATTTCTGAAGGACATGTAATCCCATTAACACTCAGTCAGCAGGGAACCCTGAACACCCAAAAATATTTGCCTCTAGCTGCTCTAGTCTAAGTGGTTTATCCAAACTTAAACTATGTCCCGTCGTAGATCTCTCTTCCAGAGGTGCAACAATTATGGGATTAAATTTTTCTTTCAATTCAAGGTAGAGAGCTCTTATTCCTGGAGCGATAACACCATCATCATTGGCCAGAAGCAGATTCATAAGAAGATTTCCATAGAGAAAGGTTAGAAAGACGAACTTGGTCTATTTGACGAAAACTTATTTCCATTTCCTTACCAAGATCAATACTGAGATGGAGGTTTTTTTCTAAGGGAAATTTCTCTAATTCAGCAAAAGAATTTACATGAATGATAACCTCTAAATGTCTTTGATGAACGAGATCCCATAATTCCGGTTGATTTTGATAATTCGACTGCAAATCAGCAGGAAGAATAAGGGTCTTCAGCATAGGTAATTTTAGAATATTTCTCCAGTCGCCCTCACCTGAAAAAAACCAACCAAAAGCATGATGCACTTGAGAGTAGTAATCGATCCCTAGATTATCTCTGAACTGAAGTTCGAATTTATGCTTATCTTCACCTAGAAGGCTTAGAAATGAGTGAACCGTCTGGATTTTATCATTTTCAAAAATGAGATAATTCTTGTGTGTTTTAAACAAGGGAATAATGGTTTTTAAGACATGAAAAGGAATAAGGTTGAGGCTTTTGCCCCGAAGGTCATAGGCCAGACCAGATATATTTTGCTGCTGAAGTGTCTTTAGAGTCTGAATGTCATAGACACCCTGTACGAGTAAATCCATGATGACATTATAGAAGATCCTTCAGGATTGGCAGAAAAAAAGACTTTCGGCAGTTCGTGCCGAGAGATTCTGGATGAAACTGGTATGATATTATCTGTTTGGTTTTCGCCAACATGAGCTCATCCCCTTCTACAGAATACAAATCTGGGGCATAGACCCCTGAAAATCTCACGGCCAGAGAATTATAGCGTTGGACTTTGAGAGGCCCTTTAAGATCTAACCAATTTTCTACTAAGTTTGAGATGGGAAGTAGAAAACTTTGACCATGCATGGGATGAGCAGAAGAAATAATCTCCATCCCTTTTAATTTCCAAATCAGTTGATGACCTAAACAAACGCCGAAAATATTTTTTCCCATCTCTAGCCAACCCAGAATCATTTCAAAAATTTCTGCATACTCATCCGGATGTCCAGGCCCGGGACCAAGTACTAAAAGTTTCTCACTCTCCAGGGAGGTGAAGTCCTGCCATGGAATAACTTTTACGCTTATTCCAATGTCTTCAAGTTCTTGAACAACATTGTAAGTAAAACTGTCTTGGAAATCTAAGAAGAGTGCCTGTTTCATCGACGCTTAACTGCAAAATAATTATCTCGGTATGAAGAAAAACTATCATCACCAAAATTAAAAAGAATATTAAAAAAGTATCGAGAATCGACAAGACTCTCCCGGTAATTGAGATTTAAAATCCAACAATTATTATTAGGCATAATATCAAGAGAATAGGTCGTCCTAATATTCTTTTTCGCCTCTAAATCCATGTCTTTTAAGACCGCAAATCCAAGAGTATCAGTAGGACGAACTTGCCCACCGGCCGAAAGAGTATTTAAATTAGTCTGTCCAAATGAGTTATAATTATAAGCTGATAAAAGTCTAAGAGATTCAAAATTTCGGGTAAAATTGACGTTGAAAATATTTTCTTTTTCATAATGAAAATAATACTCCTGCAAACTCAGCGACCACTTATCGGTTGAGTAGCCTGTGTGAATCATCAGTCGTGTCAAAAGGAGTCTATCATCATTAACATCTTGCTCATTGAGCAAGTAGCCCTGAGACACATTAAACCAACCTAATCGAGAATAGCTAAAATTGTCTCTTAGAAATTTGTCATCAGTCAGGTAACTAAAAACTTTTGGCGCCTTTCTGATGAGACTATTGTTCCATTGAATCTCTAAAGTGTTTTGAGGAGGAATAAGTGTTCTTGTGGTATTTGAACCAAAGAGAAATTCTTCTGACCGCACAGCATCTTCGTAATCAAACCAACCAGTATTAGTTCTAATTTGATTGGCAAATCTCTTATTCCCATATTCGGCTTCGGAAGCGATGTAGTGATGGAGGAGTTTATACTCCTGGATGTGTTTATAACTGTTTTTGACTTGAACGATGTAGTCTTTTGCAAGATCAGACTCAAAAGGTTCTAATCCCCCAACTAAATGATTATATTTTTCAGTCGTCTGGAGAGGCTTAAGACCCTGCTCTTTTCTTTCCCTAAGCTCTTTAAGCTCCTTGGCCGGAATATATTTTATAGGAATCTTTTCCTCAAAAGCTAAACCAAAAATGCGATCCATGGTGAAACTTATTTCAGATTTTAAAAGACCAGCATTTTTGCCATATTTTGGTTGGTCTGGTTCCTGAAATTGATAGGATTGCTGATCAAAAACGTAGCGAGTATTAACACTAACAGGGCCCTTATTAAGAAATTGCCATAAGACGTAGGGCTGCATCGATAATCTATTCACATTTCTTAGATTTAAATCTTCCTCTTCATTAACTTGATGGAAACGAGTTAATGAACCCTCAAAACCTAATCCGATATATTGAAAGAATGGGATATCAGACTGAATAAGATTAATGGGCACAGAACTCAATGTTAAACGAGGCAAGGTTTGAACATAGGACCTGTCAAATTCTGTTGAATCGCTAAAAAGCTGATTTCTGAGATAGTCAGCACTAACACCAACGCTAAAATAGTCCTGCCTCCAATCAACAAACCCACTGAATCCCATATCTGAACTAAGGATTTTATTATCAGTGAAGGTTGGATGGTCTCGCACAATATCTAAATCTCTAGATCCCGTGTATCTTAAATGAGAACTTAAATTTGAGGACAATTGCTGATGGGTTTCGAGTTCTGTGAAATATCTAAAAAAAGTATCACCTGAAGGAGTCAGGCTACTTTTTCCAGGTTCATAGATAGTATCATTGAGAACCCGAGAATTCATTTCAAACCAACTTAAACCACTAAACCTTTGGCGATACTGAATGTCTCCCCCATACCCACGTTTTGCCCAGAAAGTGGGACTTAAGGTTGCATCTTTGGATTCATCAATGGCCACAAAGATGGGCTGCTCAAGGGCCAGACCTTCCGCTAAGCGAGAAGATAGCTTGGGGAAAAGCAGACCAGTTTTTCTTTTAGATTGGATCGGCAAAACAATATAGGGTAAATATAAAACGTTAATACCTTTTATTTTTGCCAACCCATTACGGATAGTGACACTTTCACCCATTTTGATTTTTATTTCTTTACCAAACACAGACCAAGACTCTGTACAGTCTTTGCAAGTGGTGAACTCAGCATCTTGAGCGAGATAATCATTTTGATTAAGACGAATTAATTTGTTAGCAACGATATTAAAATCCATGGCGAGGATTCGAGCATTTTTGATAACCGCTGCTCCTGTCGCTAGGTTATACTCAATATGTGATCCATAGAGAGTCATGTCTTTGGTCAAAATACGAACGTTACCCTCAATCTTAACCAGCATACTCTCTTGATCAAGCGATGCGACTTCACCATAGATCGTATCATTTTCAGAAAGGATAACGACGTTACCGACAGCTTCGAAATATTTTCCATTATTTTTTCTGTAGGCCTTATCAGAATAAACAGAAATTTTATCACCCAGCGCAAGCTGAGGCTTATCAGATCCGAAACAAAGACTTGATGATACCCAGGAAATAATAAGACCCAACAACCAGAATCTTCTGATTTGTTCTTCCTTGAACAATTTCTGAAATGTTCTCAACAAAATTCAATCCTTCTTGGAGAGCTTTTTCTTTCAACTCAAAAGCCGGATAAGCCTTTGGATGATCAAAGCTTGTCACCACGACTTTCCCTAATTGAGATCCTTTTAACATCTTAAGCATAACCCGAAGGTCAGTTTCATTTCTTTTTGAAAATGAAGTCAGAATAAGATCAAAAGGCTTTTCAGTTAAATTATAATTCTTTGATTTAAGAAATTGAATCAGTTTTCTCATCCCATCAACATTATGAGACCCATATAACCACCATTCATGATCTGAATTGATGATCTCCCCCCTGCCGAAGAGATCAGTTTTCGATGGAATCCACCCCGAAGGGGTCAAAGGAAGTTTTTTGAGTTCACAGAATGCTGCATAGGCCAAGATTTGATTTCTTAGTGAGAAGGCATAAGCAGGAGTCTCAAAAGACTCATTTAAATCAACATGAGTGCATTCGAGACCTTTTGAAAAAAAAGCCGTTTTCGCCTTTAAATAGTTAAGGTCAAAATAAGTAAAGAGTTTTGATTTTTTTCTAACCACTCCCAATTTTTCCATCAGGATTTGGTCATACCTGTGCCCTAAAAATTCTTGATGATCCCTTGAAATTGATGTCAGAAGCACAATATCTGCATCAAAACTATTAACGGCGTCTAGTCTGCCCCCTAGCCCCACTTCAAGTAAAAGATAATCTGGTTTTAATTTTACGGACCATCGGCAAAAAACGAAAAAAAGAAATTCATAGTAGCTTAACTGATAGTTATTTTTTTGAACTATTTCATGGGTCGTCCTGATCAAATCCCATAGTTCTTCTTCGGCAATATTACCGCTGCTAGAGCTAAAACGTTCACAAATGGAGTGGATATGGGGAGAAGTCCAAGCGCAAAAACGATCTTCTGCTAAAAGCTCGGCCAGGCGATGGGTTGTTTCACCTTTTCCATTAGTTCCAGCAATAATCACAATTTTGGATGAGGCCAAATCATCTTTGATGCTTGAAAGTGCAGCCTTGATTCTCTCAAGCCCAGGATGATAAAACTCTGACCCGTAATGGGCAAAAACCCAAGACTCAATCTTCTTATTCATTTCCGGGAGAAAACATTTTAATAAAAAAGCTAAGTTCCTTTTTCAAATCGGACCGATGAATGATGCGATCGATAAAGCCATGATCCTTCAAAAATTCCGAGCGCTGGAAACCTTCAGGCAGTGTCTGTCTAATCGATTGCTCAATCACCCGCGGGCCTGCAAATCCAATGAGGGCCTTAGGTTCCGCGATATTCAGATCTCCCTGCATAGCAAAGCTTGCGGCACAGCCACCGGTGGTGGGATCAGTCAGCAGAGAAATATAAGGGATACCGTTATTTTTTAAGCGGGCCCTTGAGGCCGAAGTTTTTGCTAGTTGCATGAGCGAGAGAATCCCCTCCTGCATCCGCGCCCCTCCGGAACACGAAACAACAATCACTGGAATTTTTTTATCAAAACCAATATCCATGGCCAGGGCAATTTTCTCACCTGTGACCACTCCCATGGACCCACCCATGAAGCGAAAATCCATCACGGCCATGGCCACAGGCATCCCATCAATCTGGGCCGTGCCACAAACTGTAGAGTCCTTGAGGCCCGTGGATTTGATCGCCGCCTGAAGGCGCTGAACGTAGGGCATTTTGTCTTGAAACTGCAGAGGATTATTAGAGATTAGATCGGGGCTGATTTCTTGGAAGCTGCCTTCGTCCACCATCAGAGCAATTCTTTCGTAGGCACTGATGCGGTAGTGATAATGACAAATGGGACAGACATGAAGATTATCTTCAAGTTTTTCCGCTTGAAGAATTTCTCCGCATTGATTGCACTTTTTCCAAAGACCAACCGGAGTATTGCCGGAGAGTTTTTTGACATTCTTCAATTTGGGATTTTTAACTTGGTGAAACCAGCCCATGGATCATCCATCCTTTTAAATCAATAGTTGCCCTATCTTAGGTTGAGTGAGGCCCTTTGAGAAGAAAAATGACCATAAGAATCACCTAAACCCCTGAATAGACGATAAGACGAGTCTCCAATCCTTCAAAATCTTAAGAAAACACTCAATTGTCCGATAAGGAGCTTGAGGTATGCCTTATGAAAAATGCTCTTTGCTTATTTGCACTGCTCTTTGTAGTTCCTCTGGCCTATGGGAAAAAACCCATTCCACTGTACCAAAAAACCACTCCCCCTATTGAACACCGCTGGCAGATGACCATCGAAAAATTCGTGCATCTTTCTCAAGAAGAAAAAAATAAAGTGCTGATCAAGACCATGGAGCTCATGGTGGAACTTGAGAGCATGACTAAAAAACAAGTTAAAAGTTCTGGTACCAATCCAGAAACCTACAAAAAATACGTGGATGTCCTGAACAAAATCAGAACATTTCTCATGAGTGAGGCCGTGGCGGGTACCCCACTAACACTATTGGATGATAAGACCATAAAACAATTTAAATTATCGTC
>CANEVK010000148.1 GCA_947442115.1 Bacteriovoracaceae bacterium
AATGAAAAAGGGCGTTGCCATCAAAAGGGCCACGGCAATGATTTGATTGGAGAGTACAAAATCAACTTTTAAAACAGTTTGGAGGTAGAAGAGGGCATAAAACTGTCCGGTGTACCAGATCACTCCTTGGCCAGCCGTCGCCCCTAAAAGAGCAATGATCACCATCCGTCTATTTTCTGGATTCATGAAACTATCGCGTAGAGGTGATTTTGATGTTCTACCATTTTGCTTCATCTCTTGAAAGACCGGAGATTCATGGAGCTTTTGACGAATAATCACTGAGACAATGACGAGGACGATGGATAATAAAAACGGAACTCGCCAACCCCAATCGCTGAAAACACTTTCACCAACAAGAGATCTCGTGGCAAGAATGACTCCTAGAGAAACAAAGAGTCCAAGAGTCGCAGTGGTTTGAATGAAGCTGGTGTAGAAGCCTCGTTTGTCAGAGGGTGAGTGTTCGGCCACATAAGTCGCCGCTCCACCATATTCTCCACCGAGAGCAAGGCCTTGGAGGAGTCTTAAAAGTAAAAGTAAAATGGGGGCGAATATGCCGATGCTTTGATAATTTGGCAGTAGCCCAATCAGAGTGGTAGAGGCCCCCATGATGAGGAGAGTGACAAGAAAAGTATATTTTCTTCCAATCAAATCCCCGAGTCTTCCAAAAAAAAGGGCGCCAAAGGGACGTACTATAAATCCCGTGGCGAAAGTGGCCAATGTGAGAAGGAGGCTGACCACTTCATCACCCTGAGGAAAGAACTGGTGAGAGATGATGGTGGCTAAACTTCCAAAAATGTAGAAGTCATACCATTCAATAAGAGTGCCGGCCGAGGAAGCAAAGATCACTGTCCAAATATTGGACTTTGAAGAGGTCGTCATTTTTCCACCATTAGATAAAGGAATGTTTTCCTTTATCGACTGGTTTGGGTCATTAATTTAGGCATCCTTCTTTCATAAACTTGGGTGGCATAAAGATAGGCAAAAAATAAACCTAAACTTGAGAAAATATGCCAAGTGGCGTGCCCTTGAAAGAAGTGATTATGAGGATCACACATCTTTCTTGAAACATCCAAGGCACTGAAGCTGATGGCAATGAGAAAAAAGAAATGTGTCATGATGAGATTCTTATAGGAATTTAGTGGAGATTCTTTGGCCAAAAAGTATTCTGTGATCAGGATGGCAGTAAAGAAAAGGAGAATCATTATCTGTATCGGAAACCCCACACTATAACCAATCACAGTCAAAACCGGGAGGAGAGAATTAAGAAGAGAATAGGTTAAAACAGTACCAGCTTTTTTAAACCCAAGCTTTTCAAGATTTATAAGGAGTGGAATAGAAGCTACAAGATACATTCCGATGAAATCCCCAAGCTGAGTAATCCAGGCATTCGTCGCATGATAAAAACCTGAAAGAAATCCAAGGGCCATAACGGCAAATGGGAAAAGCTTTAGCAGTGGATGCTCAGGTTTGAACTTTTGCTTTAAAAAAAGACCCATTAAAACATATGCAAGATTTGACCAGGTATTGGCCGGTTCAGTTACGAAGCCCATGAGAGTGGCCTCACACCAATCCACATTGGCCCAACCCCATTTTCCTAAAAAATGCCAGACATGATTTGTTGGTAATCCCGGAAATTGCATTTTCTCCTCCTTGGAATTTTCACCCCTTGATTTTCGCTCTATAATGAAATTCTTAATACTCGCATTTATTTTTGGAAGTCCATTATGTCAAATAAGAAGATAAGTCCTCGAAAAAACGGTCTTCAGGATCGAGCTAAAGATACCATTGAGACCATTATCGAAGCCACGACTCAGCTTTTAGAGGAAAAGGGCTGGATGAGTCTGAGTACTAACAAGATCGTGGAAAGGGCCGGAGTGAGTATCGGGACACTTTATCAATATTTTCCCAACAAGGAGTCCATTCTACATTCTTTAGTTGAGAGTTTATTTAATACACTCGCTCAAGAAATGCTTCAAACCATCGAGACTTTGGATTTAAGGGAAAAAAATCTTAAAGAAGCCATAGAGCTCCTGGTTGATAAATTTTTCTATCGTCATGAAAATAAAAAAAATCTTCTCTCTCAATTTCTTATGTCCTCAGTTTCTGTGGAGCACTTGAAATTTATGATTCAAAATGACCAAAAGTTGACTCAAGCCTTAAAAAATAAATTTCTTCCTTATGCGGGAGAGCTGAGGATTGAGAATTGGGATAGAACTATTTTTATCGTCTTGTATGCTTTAAAAGGTATTCACTTTGGTGTGCTCTTTTCAAAACCCAAAGCGACTCAGGAAGAGATAAAAAAAGAAGTAGCCACTCTTATTTATGGCTACTTAAATATAAAACACTAAAGATTTTTTGACTTACCTTCGAGCATATAATTTTCTAAAAGCGGGACTCCGGTGTGGAGGATGAGTTTGATATTATCCCAGCCAAGACCTGGAGCCTGGGGATGATAGACAAGAAAAATTTCTGATTTTTTGTTATCCGGAATAATGTGAATCAGGTGAGCATCATGGAGATCATGGTACTTTGTTCGCCCTTTATAATAGACAGTCGCCTCTTCAATCTTCATCGACTTTAATTGCTCGAGCTCAAGGTAACCGCGCTCATCAAGAAAGATGGCCGGTAGCTTTTGCTTATAGATACCTTTTAAGTATTCACTTGGAACAGGAACAAGCCCCTTTTTAAATATTTCATAATTAAAATTAATGAGGACAGAATCTTCATTCATGGATTGGGCCTTCGCCAAAAGAGATCCACCTTTGTGAAGTTTGCCCGGAAGAATTTCAAATTTTGAATGTTCGTTTGCCATAACACCTACTGCAAAAAATAACGCTATTAATAAGTTTTTCATACCGGCCCTCCGTGTCCATTAACGATAGCGAGGGAATTACCGTATGAAAAGAGTAAGTTATTCCAATTAATGGCCAAGAGTGGCTTTATTCGAGGTTTATTTCTGCTATCATCTTACATGTAGGAGAATATTATGCTTAGTGTAGCCGTTCTGCTGGTTAATTTGGTTTTTGCTGAATCAAATCCCCTGAGTCATCAGGAAATTGTAAAGCATTTTCAATCCAAAACTCACCTCTCGGAAACGAAGCCTTCAAAAAGACCCATGATGCCCATGGAGCGTCGACCTCAAAGGGGTCGTGTGCGCTCTTTTCATCTTCCCAAAGATGTAAGCCCTCTCGTTGATTTACGCTATAGAGATACGGCCAGTAAAAGACAATTCGGAAGCACCTGCTCAAGTTTTGGATTAGTGGCCTCGATAGAGAACGCTCTTTACGAGCAAGCTCCTATGGATCTTTCTGAGAGGCATCTGTGGAATAAATATTTAAAGTACAGTTCTGAAGCGGCGATTAAAGCGGCCTTAAATAAAGGTCCCATCACTGAGGAAGAGTACTGGCCCATGAACCGCTGGTTTCCACATTTTGGCTTTAAAAAAGCCGCCCGTGCTCGCCTGTTAGAAGCTCCTTACATTGAAGATAATCTTGCTGTGGCCCTTAAGGCCCTCGATGCAAATAGACCGGTTTATTTAGGACTAAGCGTGACTGACTCTTTATACGCTTGTCATAAAGTGGTTGATCCGAGTTCACCTACAAATGGTGGTGGTCATGCTGTGAGTATTGTAGGGTATGGACTTGATCAAAATATTCCAGGTGGTGGCTATTTTATTATTAAAAATAGTTGGTCAGCAGACTGTGGAGAGAAGGGGTATCAATTTGTCCCTTTCAACTACTGCCTTCGTGACGACATGTATTGCATCATGTGGGACATTAAGAAAGTAGGACTTAAATAGAATTATTTATCAGCTAATAAATACTTAAATTTAGCGCTAAATGTTTCCAGGACTTTGTCATAATCTCCAGAATCTTTGACCACATAATCAGCAAATTCTTTTGATGGTTCAACAAACTGATCATGCATCGGCTTCACTTGCTTGAAGAATTGATTATGAACACCTTCCGGTGTTCGACCTCGTTCGTGTACATCTCTCTCAAGTCGGCGCTTAAAACGTAAGTCTTGGGCAGTATCGAAAAAAATCATCTCATCAAACAGGACTCTGACATTTTCCGGATGGAAGATGAGGATTCCATCAACGAGAATAATTTTTTTAGTCGGTTGATGATAAGTTTCAGTTTTTCTTTGATGAGTGGCAAAATCATAAATCGGAATTTGTGTGTCTTTACCTGATTTTAACTGACGAAGCTTTTCGGCCAGGAGATCAAAATCGAGGGATGATGGGTGATCAAAATTAACTGACCCACCATCAAAATCAAACTTTGAGGATTGATCAATGTAAAAATTATCTTGATAAACAAGAGCGCAATGCTCTTGTCCAATCGACTCAAAAAGGGCCCGGGCAAAATATGTTTTACCAGAACCACTTCCACCTGCAATACCTATGATTTTAATTTTATCCATAATCTTTACTTTGTTTGAAAGAGTCGATCTCCAGCATCACCAAGTCCTGGAACAAGGTAGCCATCATTGTTCATTTCTTTCTCTATGTTCACAGCATAAATTTCGACATCTGGATGAGCTTTTTGAAGGCGCTCCAATGCTTGCTGACTGACAAGGATCGACATGATTTGAATTTTTTTAACTTCATAACTTTTGAGCCGCTCAATCGCTGCTGAAATCGTATCTCCAGTGGCTATGAGTGGATCACATAGTATGGCCGTACGACCTTTAATATCTGTCGGCATTTTAAAATAATACTCAACCGTCGTATTCACAAATTTATCTCGGTAGATTCCAATAAATCCCGCTGAGGCAAAAGGAATCATAGAAAGCACACCATCGAGCATACCATTTCCTGCGCGCATAATAGACACGACAACGGGCACACTCACGATGCGATCAACTTTCATCTTTGCCAGAGGTGTTTCAATTTCTGGATGATCGAAATCTTTCCAGTTTTTCATCACTTCATAAGCAAGAATTTTTGAAACCTCTGTCACAAGAGCGCGAAATTCATTCGAGTTCGTTGTTTTATCTCTGAGATAACCTAGTTTATGACGAAGAAGTGGGTGATCAATAATATGTAAGTTGCTCATAATTTCTCCTAAAAGACTGTTCCATCTGAATCAAGTTTAAGGGGAGGGGTGCCATCGGCCCTTAATTCTTTGGCAGCAATTCTTCCGGCCCACCAAGTTCCACCTTCTAAAACTTTTGCCAGGGGAAAGTCAGCTTCCGTTTTATTAATTTTATTTCTCACTAAATCACCAATCTTATCCAGTAGGACAATAGTGAGGGCCCGCCATTCAATAATGAGATCTGAATCGGGCTTATGGGCCATTTTAAGGTGTTCAGGATTTTTGAGGGAAAGTAATTTCTTATCAAGAAGTAGGCCACCATTTCGATACTCTGGAAGACCAGTCATCTTATGGACGTTTTGAACTTTCACACCGGCCTCTTCAATCGGGCCAATCAAAGAATAAGTCATCCACTGGGAAAGTTTATGGAAAGGAACGAGAGATTTAAAATCATCTTTAGTCCCTAAAAGAGAATGAGACCAAACATCACCAAGATTAATATCATTCAGAGTCGTGCGTCCCGGCCAGATAGGTCCAAGTCCATCAAGCACGGCCCGTAAGAGATCAACCGCTTCAACCACATGTCCTTTTGATTTCATAAAATCAAAAATAAATCCTGGACGAGAATTTTTAAAGTGAGCTGAGTTTTTACTGAGCGTTTCACCTAGGGTTTTTAAAAGTCCAAGGCGCCCGCTAACACCAATGAGAGGATTTTCAGTTGAAACTTGGAAGCCTTTTTCAAGTTTTTCGATAGAGAGAGCTTTGAGTCCTTCAGCTGTGACTTGCCATGGATTTTTAGGATCATGAGAAAAATCACCGTTTAAAAACATATAAAGAGAAGCTACTGCAAGACCCTCTGAGCGCGAAAATTTTTGCTGTGAGCTTGCTTCAAAATAACTCCACTTCTCACCGGCCCCTGCATCTAAAAGAACTGATACCACCACAAGGTCCAGTTTAATTCTGGCCCTTTCCTCAGCATTAACGGTGGATAATTTTTCATCTAAAACTTTGAGGCGATTAATTCCCCCCACATTAAAATGTCCCCAGCGAGAATGAAAAGGGATATTAAGGTCAGGATAATTTTTATAAATAGTTTCTGTGACAAAATCCACAACTGAATTCATGGATTCTTCATGGAAATTAAAATGCGTTTTCCCTTGGAGAGTGAGATCAAAAATTTGCTGAGATCTCTCTCTTATGGCAAGCGGAGAAAGAATATAGTTTAGTTCTGCTTGTGATGCGTTCATTTCTTCTCCTCAATCTCGCGTCCCTTAACCTTAACGAGTTCTTCTTTGGTCTTGGCACCCTCTGGAGCAAAATATCCGGCTGCCTTTTTGGCTTCCATTTCCACTTGAGCATCTGGTGGAATAAGATCATCAGGGATGGAAATTCTATTGATGACTTCAATACCACTTCCCACAATCGCGTTATATTTCATGTTAGACATCGAGTGGAGATGATGAATTTTTTTAATACCAAAAAAGTGTAATGGATCAGGCATGAATTCTTGAAAGCGTGCATCTTCAACTCCTGCGACACATTCGGTGCGCTGGAAATAGGTGGCCGCAGAGTCTCCACCTTCTTGGCGTTTACGAGCATTATAAACGAGGAACTTTGTCACTTCGCCTAAGGCGCGTCCTTCCTTACGGTAGTAAATAATAATCCCGACGCCACCTTTTTGGGCCGTTTCTGCAGCATGCTCAATTCCCCACATAAGGTAAGGTCTGCATGTGCAGATATCTGATCCAAAAACATCCGAGCCATTACACTCATCATGCACTCGGCAAGCGAGTTCAACATTTGGGTTGGCCAGATCTTGTGGGTTTCCAAAAATATAGGCCGTAGAAGATCCTATTGGGGGAAGCCAAACTTTTAGGTCTGGTCTGGTAATGAGTTCTGGATACATGCCTCCAGTTTCTTGAAAGAGTGTTCGACGTAAATCTCCCTCTTCAACACCTAATCTTTTGGCAATCCCTGGAAGAAACCAAACAGGATCAAGAGCAACTTTGGTGATTTTAATGTCACCATTCTGAAGAATAAGTTTTCCATCAGGCTTAAGGCGACCTTTTTCAATGGCCTGATGAATCTCAGGAATTTGTAATCTAGCTTGAGTCACAGCAATGGATGGTCGGATGTCATAGCCTTGATCAAAAAGTGGTTTGAAATTGAGCATGGGATCTAATCCCCAAGGGTCAATTGAAACAATCTTCAGAGGATCAAACCAAGAATCATAGGGCCCAATTTTGACTGGGCTTTCAGTATTATTCAGATCTGGTCTGTGGAGAG
>CANEVK010000149.1 GCA_947442115.1 Bacteriovoracaceae bacterium
CTAAGATTAGTGCTTATAGAATGGTCTCCTCAGAAACACATCACTTCAGACAAAGAGGATCCAAGAAATTCCGTACTAATACTCCCTTTGTATGCTTGACGAACACGCGGACGATTCCCGAACAATATCGACCAAAAACCATCCCCAAAGCTAGGTGGAACATCGATTAAGTTACTAAAATCAATTTCTAATTTTTTTGTCTTACACTTCAGAAGTCGATTGGTTAGATTACAATTACTAGCAATATCCTTTCCTTTATTAATAGTGACTGAACCTAAATTGCCATTTACGGTTTCAATTTCAATTTCAGTTTTATTTTCTAAGGCTCGACAATAATATTTAATGACACGGTCGAAGTCATAAAAATCTGAATATGCTTCCAAATCTGTAATGTGTGCGCTCTTAGGTTGACCAGAGATCCCTGCACAAGTAACGGAAACTTTAACATCATGATTGTTAAACTGGTAGGATTTAACTTGAATCTGCTCAACTTGCGAGGTTTCAGTGTTGAGACCAAAAAAATGCTTTCTTTCTTTTTCCCATGCCGAAGCAACTTGTCCTTCTTTAATTAT
This sequence comes from Bacteriovoracaceae bacterium, assembly GCA_947442115.1. Classification (GTDB taxonomy): domain Bacteria; phylum Bdellovibrionota; class Bacteriovoracia; order Bacteriovoracales; family Bacteriovoracaceae; genus Peredibacter. The sequence goes on from CANEVK010000149.1 coordinate 573, forward strand.
GCCTTTTTTAATGGCAATTTCTGTTAATTGCATGGTCGCAACTTGCGAAGAAAGAACATCACATTCATACCTAATACCATCGTCAAATACACGTGGGCTTGGTCGAGGCGGATCATCTGCAAACGAAACGACTGAACTGAGTAACATAAAAGCAGTAAGAAAATATTTCATCACCGATTCCCAACTAATTGGTTCCATTTTGTTTTGAAACCTGGTTTATAAATTCGGAAAATTTATATCAAAAAAATGACTCAAATACTATTTTTTTGAATTTTTTACATATCTTTGAAAATAAAAAGAGAGCTTTTTTTGTGAAAGGGATCATATAGAAAAGATGTGACCGATCACGGAATATCTAACAATGACGAAGGGCTCTGCTTTTTTTCTGATAGGTTGAATTTTACGAGATTGTCTTATTTGAGGAGTTTGTATCCTTCCTCAGGATATGAAATTTTTCTTGAACAACAATCTAATCCCGTTCGTCAGCCCAATAGCTTCAATGAAGAGTTAAACTGTCTTTTGCTGTTTGACTCCCTTGAAACTAAGGCCACGAACTATTCGCATATTGAACCTGCTACAATATTTATCTTTATACTTACAACACTGCAGGGGCAATGAATTGCCCCATTATGCCTCAATTGAATATGCTTTTTTCTCTCAAACAATAATGAGTATGGCTTCTGGGTTGGTGCGGATTATGCAGTACCAACGGAGACAGGCAATCTCCGAGGAGGATGACATGATTAATGAGGAAATGATTAAAGGAAAATGGAAAGAAATTAAGGGAGAGATCAAAACACTTTGGGGGAAGTTGACTGACGATGAATTGGATAAAACTTCTGGAAACTTAGAATCAATAGCAGGGATTATTCAGCAGCGTTACGGAAGTAAAAAAGAAGAAATCCAAGACAAGCTCCATGGCATTGTTTTCAAATTTTCCAATAAAACTGCGAACGTCAAAAAATCGATAAAGGATTTATCCGATCACCCATGATGTAATGGTTTTTAGCTCAAGTATTCAAGGACCCGGTACCAAGAGCTTGCAAAAACAAGAAATTTTAGGATCGCAGCAAGTTCTCCAGTTGCGATTCCTTAACTAGTCTAATCTCAATAAGTATTTTAAAAGGGGGCCAGTCGAAGGTACTTGTTTGCCGTCACGTTCATTTGAATGTGCGGGCAATCAAGACAATGGCAACCCGGAACACTGGTTCCCCGCTTTGAGATATTTGTTGTGTCCTCGATAAGCTTTGGTGACTCTCGCAAAAATAACTCTTCGTACGGTGTCTGGCGGGTGTTGCCGATTAGTCTTCCCTTACCGCAGGCCAGGAGCTGGCCCGTATCATCCACCGTCGAAAATAACCATGTGATGTAGCAATCATGTGATTTGTAAAAATCACGGGAGCTGAGAATTTTCTCGGTCACTTCTTTGGCATTATCGGCTCCCTTGTCTTCATCCTGAGAGATCGCGACAAACTTAAAGTTTGCCACATTCGTCCTTATCCCAAGATCTTTGAAAGACGGTTCAAGCCTCAAGAGCTTTTCAAGTACCGATTTTTCTTCGCTGGCTGAAAGTTGCAGATGGGGAAAACCGTAGAGCCGTCCAAAAAAAACGTCGCGCGACCTGGTCTCCCGGGCAAACGCGAGGATGGAATCAAGGTAATCCTGGTTTTGTTTTGAGATGACATTATGAAGAGTCACACTCTCAGGCGCAATTCGGTTATACCAGATCAGCCACTCACGCATGCGGGAAAACTTCTCATCCGCCTGAGAAAGAGGCATATGGATGCTCTTCCAGTTCTCTTCCAGCCCGGAGTGCAGCGAAAGCCACAAGACCACATTCCGGTCCCGGAAGTATTCCGGGGAAAACTTCCAAAGAGACGTGCCATTGGTCACAATCTTGATCGTTGCCCTGCCGCGACTCTTTTTCCAGATGTGATCAATCAAATCCGTGAGCTTGGGGTAGAGAGTGGGTTCACCCGTGCTCACAAGATTGATGTTGAGACAAAGAATCTCCAGCGCCGAATCCACCTGAGCAGTAAGCTCTTCGAAACTAAGGGTCTGGCGATTTTTGGGAGCACCTTTACCATGGATATCGGTGATGCAGAATTCGCAGGCATGATCACAGCCCGAAGGGATCGCCATTTGAAGATTGCGGGGACCCAGGAACTGTTTTTTTGACAGCATTCCCAGGAAGGTCAATCCACCCACCACGGCACGGCCCAGAGGCCGCGGAAGAACGTAAATGACCAAAGTGAAGAGTAATTTTCGCATATAAAATGATACCAAGATTCGGAGAGAAGAAAACAAGCAGTACCGATTATCGAATATCATTAAGATAAAAAACTTAGAGTTTGTTAGGCAGGGTAGATGAGTTAATCTATCAAATGGATCAATTAATCTTATTTTCATAAAGCCATTTGGACTGGTAGCAAGATAATCGTTTGGTGAGGATTCCATAATACGAAAGGTGAATTCTTCGTCTGAATTTTACGATCGAGAATCGTTGATGAGAAAATTATTAACTGAACTTCTTACACGAGTCTTTAACTCTGAGTTAGATGAGTAAGTTTATAAAGACTATTTTTTAGAATTGATGTTCCATTTGAAACTAGGCCACCCCGTTTAAAAGATCTCATTAATAATCATGTTATGGGCGATGTATGGGTTAGGGATACTCCATTTGGACCTGCAACAGATTCACTAAGAATTGCTGAGAAATTTGAGATGGAGCATAAACACGTTTTGCGAGCGATCAAAAAATGCATAGACGAACTTTCCGTTCAGCCCAAATTTGGGCTGAATAAAAACATTATAGTAAACGTGTACTTAGGAGGAGCCAAAGGTAAAGAACGGCAAAATCTCAAATACGATATAACCGAGTTTGGTCTGGCACTTTTACTGCTTTATATCAACACTCCGAAGGCCCGATTAATTTCCGCAGAAATCCTCTATCGCTTCTTTATTCTCAAAACATATTTGTCTGAGATGAGTGAAAATCAAATCGGAGCTATTAGAGGACATTATCGAAAGAAGATGAAGTAATGGGCAGGATCACGGTATCAAAAGAAACACAGAATACATTGGGGGCAATTACAGATCGGATTAATGATGGCTATATAGGAGGCAGGGTCAATCGAACTCAAATGGCTAATTGGATTTTAAAAAGGTTTCAGAGCGAATTAGATGAAACTCAAATCAAAGAGATTCGGGCTGAGCATTTTGATGAAGTGGCGATGCTCGAGAACATTTTAAGACAAGCAAAAGAGTCTGGGAAAGTGCCTACTGATTTGAAGGCTTCGCTTCAAAAACAATTTGGTCTGGATGAATCTCCCAAGAAGAAAGCGGCGAAGGCCTTGACTTAATAAAAAATATGTTTCATCATTGATGAAACAACGAAAGTGACCGAAGAGATTATATGAAAGGCAAAGAAGTCAGAATAATACGAGAAAAGTTAGGGCTAAACCCTGAAGAATTTGCTGATCTTCTTTGCCTTGCTGGCTACCAAAGCATGATGAATATTGAAAGTGACTTTCGCAAACCAAGCAAGTTAGCAGTACGCCTTTTGCGTTACTTGGATGGACAGCAAAAGAAAGCCGCACTGGAATTTATTAAAGAGTTTAATGGTTATGAAACTAAATAAAGTTTTCCAAATTTGGAGTGCAACAATGGCAAAAGCTAAAAAAGCTATTGAACACTTGAGAAAAAATAAAGATATCAAAGTAGAGTTAATTCCTGCCTATATTCCACATGAGGAATTTCTTGAGAAGAAGGCAGAGGTGCAAAAGATTCTCGCTAAAATGTTTATTTCTGCTCATCAACGTGGACGACCGTCAAAGCGTGATGAAGAGGAGTTAGATTATGTCGCATAAAGTTGGAATCTATGTTCGTGTCAGTACCGAGGAACAAGCTCAGGTTGCAGATGGCTCTATTGATAGTCAGCAACACCGAATTAAATCTTATATCGACATAAAGTTGCACCAAGATAAAAATTGGGGAAAGGTAATTGAAACCTATATCGACGACGGATATTCGGCAGGAAGTACCAACCGTCCTGCGTATCAGCGTCTAATTCGGGATCTGAAAATTGGCAAGATTAGCTTGATTCTAGTGGCTGATCTTTCTCGTCTATCGCGGAATATTTCTGACTTCTCTCATTTCTAAAATGAGATTGGAAAATATAAAGCAAGCTTCCTTTCAATTAAGGAGCAATTCGACACTAGCACACCTATTGGCGAAATGATGGTTTTCAACATGATTAACCTCGCCCAATTTGAACGCAAGCAGACTTCCGAAAGAATCTCAATGAACTTCCATTCAAGGGCAATGCGTGGACTTGCAAATGGTGGAAGACCTTTGCTTGGCTATGACAGCGATCCGACTAATCCTGGAAAGAAGATTGTCAATGAAGCGGAAGCGGAATTGATGAAAAGAATTTTTGAAATGTACGATGAAGGTCTAAGTCTTTCCTCAATTGCAGATCAACTTACGCAAGAAAAAATAAAGCGTAAGGAAACACCAGCAACACGAACACGCCATGTTCAGGAAGGTCGGTGGACAATAGATTGCGTTCAAAACATTCTCAAGAATCACTCTTATATTGGAATCAGAGTTGTAAATGCGAAGAATAGGGAAGAAGACCCATCTCGTTTGAAGGCTTGGCAACAGTACCATTTGGTTCCTGCTTCATGGTTACCTATTATAGATGAAAAAACATTTTCCAAAGTGCAACGACGACTTGAAGAGGCCCACATATTGGAAAGAAAGCGTTTCCACAGTGGTGAACGAAGACCTCTTCTTATGTCAGGAATTATCAAGTGTGGTCATTGTGGAAGGGCATTGTCTGGACAATCAGCCCATGGAAATACACACATTCATCGGTATTATGGGCACAAGCAACTCATCGGCGAGAAGGTCACTTGTCCAATCAAACGGTTCCCCGCAGATGAAATTGAGGAAGCAGTTATTCAGCATTTAGACAAAATTTTATCAGGGCCGGGTTATTTAGATCAGATTAATGACAATATAGAGCAGAGCTATGGAGCCAGTCGCTCGGCTTCAAAACTCAAAAAAGAAACTCTAGCTAAGACAATTGCAAAGGTTGATAGCGAAATAGAATCAGTTTTTAAGCTGGTAACAACAATGAAAGATGGTTCGGCAGGGGCAGAGTTAATTCAAGAAAAACTGCAAAAACTGGCTGAGAAGAAAAAAGTATTGGAACAAGAATTGGATTTAGCACTTCAGTTCGAGCAAGAATCGAGTGTCATGTCAGGAGCTAAAAAATTTATTGAAACGAACGTCAAAGCGGCTAAAGCCGCCTTTAAGAAGGCCAAGCCTCATCTTCAAAAGAAACTACTTGGCGGCGTCTTTCAACAATTAGTGGCTACTGATCTCGGCCTTGGGGTTCATTATACGCTGTCAGAAGAGATGAGCCTTATTGGTAAACAGGTACAAATGAAAAAGCCATCGGAAGTAATTTCCGATGGCTTTTCATATCTTATGCAGCAAACCGTTGGTTTTTTTGTGTCCCAAAGTTCGCCTATCGTAGGTTATGGTGGAGTCTGGCCTACAGTGGTCGAACACCCTGTGATTGTTAAGAGATCATACACGGTTCAATGGAAACGGAAAATCTTTAACTTAAGTAAGGAGAAGCTCGCAACTCTTCGGGCGTCACATGGGTGGACTATAGCTCAGACGGCAGAGCATCTGGGTTTTAGTGAAATGGTCATTAAACGCTGTCTTTATGGCTTTGCCCGTAAGGATGTGAAGGGCAAGAGGAGGCTCCATGGGTAAACTCATTTCAATTGCTGTAACACTGGCATTTCTAGCAGTCGCTTCAGGTAATCTTCCTTGGATTTTGTTTCAAGTTAGAAAGACCCAGATTCAACTCATTTCAGATTCGAAAGCAAGTAAGTGGCCGAAGGCCATGACCTTGCCAAGCCGTTAAAGAGTCCCATAAAATCGGAAGGTTGGAGGCTGCTTTTCGGTGCTAAGATAGCACAGAAAAAAGAAAGGAGGAGCAGATGAAAAAAAGACCAAGCCTTAAAGAAATTAACGCTCAGATGGATAAGCTTAATAAACAAAAACCATCAAAAAAGCAAATCGAAGAATTAGGCGAAGTTATCCGCAAGATCAATGAAGAGAATGGAACTGATGAGAAAGCGATTCCTGCTAAGAAAATCGCAATATCTGATGATCATCCAGTGATGGAGTAAGATGGGCAGTAACAGAATCGGTTTTAAGCAATTCAAGAACAAGATTGAAAAGGGACAGCAAGTTAATCTTGTGATCGATTCTAATATCCTGATCGCCAATTATGATGAGCTTCATTCTAATCACGAACTCGTCCGGGCCTTCCTTGAAGAAGTTGATGCCATTGCAGACATCACATTTTTTACGACTGTCACGACAAAGGCAGAATTTTTAGATTATCAGAGGAAGCGCTTTCTTACCGAAGGACTTTTTGATCTCGTAGATGATTACAACAAGGATGTTCCTCTAAGCACAGATTCTCGAAATGCGATCAATCTCGCTAAGGGCCGTAGAAATAAGCGTCAAGGTGATGAAGAGGCCAAAGCCAACAAAGATCACGACTATGAATTTGATACACGTGTGAGCTATCTCACCGATAACGAGATCAAGGAAATCAAGAAGAAATTCAGGGCCAGAGAAATTGAAAATGAAACCGGCTGGCTTAAGGTCTGCGATACATTCTTAAAAGAAAAGCTTC
>CANEVK010000150.1 GCA_947442115.1 Bacteriovoracaceae bacterium
AAGAATTTTTTCTTTAGGTAAGAAATGGGAAGCCTTATCCACAATATTTTTTGTCTCTTCAGGAGATAGGAATTGGCCTTTTTTAACTTTGAGTTCTCGGTTAAATTTCTGACAAGCTTCGGCCCCAGCAAAAATCATATCCGTTTGACGGCAAAGGAAGGCCGGAACCTGCAGCACACTCACGGACTTCGCTACCACCATCGCCTGCTCTGGCGTATGGAAATCCGTTAATGTTGGAAGTCCAAATTCACGAGTAATATTTTCTAAAATCTTTAAGCCTTCATCAATTCCGGGACCGCGATAGGAAGTAAATGAAGAGCGATTGGCCTTATCATAACTGCCTTTGAAATGAAGATTAATGTCATTTTTAAAAGGCTCTAAGTCCTTCAGTAAAGTTTCAGCAATTTGCTTGGCCAGATCTGCACTTTCAATCACACAAGGCCCGATATAAAAATCCATCTTCTTCATAATTATCCTTTAAAGTTTTCCACAGGCCTTCACGAATGAGGCAAAGAGTGGATGAGGTTTAAATGGTCGAGACTTAAATTCTGGATGATACTGACAGGCAATAAAGAAAGGGTGATCCTTCATTTCAATCACCTCAACGAGGTTGAGTTTCGGATTTAATCCTGAAACCACAAGACCCTGCTCTGTCATTTTAGAAAGGAAGCTATTGTTCACTTCTAGGCGATGACGATGGCGCTCAGAAATCATTTTCGATCCATAGATTTTATGAGCGAGTGTGCCAGCTGAAAGCTCACAATCATAGGCCCCAAGGCGCATGCTGCCCCCCTTGGCGACATCCTTACTTTGGCCATTCATATAATGAACCACCATGGAACCGACTTCAGAAAACTCCATCGACGTAGCATCTTTAATACCAACTACATTTCTTGCAAATTCAATAATGGCCAGTTGCAATCCAAGGCAAATCCCGAAGAAAGGTTTTTTATTTTCTCTTGCAAACTGAATGGCCTTCATTTTGCCTTCAGTTCCTCGCGAACCAAATCCTCCAGGAACTAAAATACCATCGACCTCTTTGAGAAGATCAGCATTAGCACCTTTCTCAAGATCTTCAGCATCGATATAGGTTAAATTTAATTTGACTTGATTTGAAATGGCCGCATGCCTGAGGGCCTCATCCAGAGATTTATAGGACTCAATCAAGTCTGTATATTTCCCCACCACTCCGATATTAACCGTTTTTAGAGGGTTCTCTGCATTGTAGATAACCTTGTTAATATCATCCATTCTGGCTTCAACCGCCCACATCCCAAGCAGTTCAGTGATTCTTTTATCTAGGCCTTGATCGTGGAACGACCTTGGAACTTTATAAATCAGATCCAAATCAATGGATTGAAAAACGTTTTGCTTAGGCACGTTACAAAAGAGTGATATTTTATCGATTATCGAAGAATCAATATCTCGATCGGCACGGCAAATAATAATCTGCGGAAAAAGACCAATCCCTCTGAGCTCCTTAACCGAGTGCTGGGCCGGCTTAGATTTAAGTTCTCCAGCGGCCGCAATATACGGAACTAAAACCAGATGAATAAAAAGAACATTCTCAGTGCCCACATCAAGAGCAAATTGGCGGATGGCTTCCATGTATGGAAGGGATTCAATATCTCCGACTGTTCCCCCGATCTCTCCAATCAGAAGGTCACATTTTTCTGCTGCTAAATGAATACGCCGCTTAATTTCATCTGTGATATGAGGAACAACTTGAACAGTTTTTCCAAGATATTTTCCTTCCCGCTCATTTTCAATCACCTGCAAATATACTTTACCCGTGGTGAAATTATTTTCTCGGTTCAGTGTCAGCGTGGTGAAACGCTCATAGTGACCAAGATCTAGATCCGTCTCGCCTCCATCATCTGTTACATAAACTTCACCATGCTGAATGGGACTCATCGTACCCGGATCAACGTTAATATAGGGATCCATTTTGAGCATATTAATTTTTATGCCACGTCTTTCGAGTAAACATCCAATACTAGCAGCGGCAAGCCCCTTACCAAGAGAACTCGTTACACCGCCTGTGATAAAAATATATTTTTTCTTACTCACTTCAGAGCTCCTTCTACTTTTTGAATATCTTCGGGGACATCAACACCAATAAGTTTTTGAGTCGTTTGAATCGCTCCGATACTAAGGCCATGATCTAAAGCTCGAAGTTGCTCAAGCCTTTCTAATTCTTCATGCCTGGAAGCAGGAAGCTTCACAAATTGGAGTAACGCCTCAGGTTTATAACTATAGACACCGACGTGCTGGAACCAATCATATTCCCTTCCCCCATCGCGGTCATAAGGAATGGATTGACGAGAAAAATAAAGACAGCTGCCAGTTTTTTCGGCCCATAGTGCTTTAACCACATTTGGATTCTTGAAATCCTCTTCTGAGCTTTTTCGAGGTCTAATGAGAGTGGCGATTGGATAAGGAGAATTCAAATGAAACTTGGCCAACTCTTTAAGGACATCCCCTTGCAAAAGAGGTTCATCACCTTGAACATTGATCACCAGATCAACGGATTTATTTTTATAGTAACGATCGTAGGCCAGTGCGATTCGTTCAGAGCCAGAAGGGACATCGTCATCAACTCGAAGAACGTTTCCACCAAATTTTTTTACGTGTTCTTCAATTTCATGATTATCAGTCACAACAGCTGTTTGGAATCCAGAGTTTTTACAATTTGTATAAACTCTTTCAATCATAGAAATGCCTCTAATTTTTGCCAGAGGTTTTCCTGGAAAACGAGAAGATCCATATCGGGCCGGAATAAGAATTACAATTGAAGCCATATGTGTGCCTAAAAAAAATTATTGACCCCTCAAGGTACACTAAAAAACGACCTTAAGACAACCATTTGAGAGTCAATTTCAACTTTGCGTTAACCTAGGTACGTGCTAAACTAAATTCATGAAGATTTTTTTTACTGTCATGTTTTTGGCACTCACAACATCCTACGCTCAAGAGGATGCTCTAATGCAAGATGCCATCAATCGTCCCGCCACCAGCTTGCGCTGTAAAGAAATGCTCTCTGAGAGGGATGACAAGGTTAGAGTTCAGCAAAAACTAAATGCTCTTATGCAAAGAAATTTGGATCTTATTAAAAAAAACCCTAAGGCCAATCAAAGTATGCAAAGCCGTCTTCAGGCCAGTCTGATTAAAGTAAAAAATGAATTACATTTAACCACTCTTAATATCCAAAGCATGGAAGAAAATATCGTCCGTTCTGGCTGCCCTGGAATAGCACTCTGATTATCTGATTTTACTTCTCAGTTTTTTTGGTGTTAAACTTTCAACACATGTTTAAAATCCTATTCTCTTTTTTTCTATTGGCCGGAAGTTCCTACGCTCAGGATGAAGATCTTACTTTTCTTGAAAGTTCAATCAACTCCGATCCAACAGCTTCATCCTCTAGTAAAGTTAAAGAATCCGCCCCAAGTAATCGCTGGTCCGTGGGCCGAGAAAAGTCCGATAGTCTCCAAGAAAAGGATCCCGATAAATTTGGCCGAAGTCTCGATCTTCGCTCTGTTATCGAGGAAGGCTTTCGTCGAAACCCATTTGAGCAAATTCGTGGTCAGCAAAAAGAAAAAATTGAGTTATCAAAAACTGATGTTTTTCAAAAGTTTTGGTATCCCAACCTCGGATTAGAACTACAGTCCTCTAATCATCGAGTGGATCGTTTTTATAAATCAACCGATAGCACGAATAGCATGGGTGCCCAGCAGTCTCCTAATGGTAGCCTTGGTGTTGTTTTTGATGAGTACACGGTTTTTAACTGGGGACGAGACTACCTTCAATATCAAAATCAAAAACAAAGCTTAAATCGTCAAAATCAACAACTTGCCGAATCCAGACGTCGTTTAAAATTTTCGCTTATAAGTCAGTATTTCAATCTCATCAGAGTTAAAGAAATTTTAAGAATACAAAAAGAACAATTAAGACAAACGTCCTTTATTCATCGCTTGGCGAGAGAAAAGTTATTGCTCAAAAAGATTAGAACTCAAGAGTATTATCAAACACGCTCTGAGTATTTGCGTTCTCAGACTGAGTACCAGCAGTCTCAGTATGAAGTAGGCCTTGAGGAAGAAAAGATGGCCAATCTTCTCGGGGATCAGTATCAGGGAAGTTATCGCTCTTATGAGCAACTCAAATTTGTGACAATTAATACGACTTTAGAAGAAGCTTTACGTATGTCCCAAGATCAAAGTCAGCCTTACCGAGATGCCAAGGTTGCCTATGATATCGCTAGCCGAAGTTACGAAAAGACTCTTAAAGATAACCTTCCTCTTCCAAAATTCGGTGTGAATCTTGGGGCCTACAGAACTGGATTTGATCCGAACGGCACAACTTGGAATTTTCAAACGACTGATAATAATAAGAATGTAGAGCTTGTAGCTTCAATTAATATGCGTTGGACTTTATTGGGTGAAGGTGGCGTATTTAATACTCGCCAAAATCAACAGGCCTATCTTTCAAAAAGAATTGCAGAAATTGGTTACTTTAATACTAAAAGAGAACTCGAAGTAAAAGTCAGAACGATTTACAAAACAGTTCGTTTTTTAGAGAAAAAAGTTGAAATTGCCCAATTTCAACACAAGAATGCCCAAAGTAACTATGACTCTGCCTTGGATAACTACATTGGGAGCCGTACATCTTACCCAGATATTAAGTTGGCCATCGACAATCTTGTAAGCTCCCACATTAATACCGAAAACGTTAAGTATGATCACCTGATAAAAAAATTAGAGCTCTCCGACTTCATGGGTCTGGAAGATCTTCCTGGTGAAAATTTTGAATCACTGGCCTCAAGGTAAAATATGAAACTGTTAATTGTTTTACTAACTTTTTTAAATATCTCTCTGGCCACGGATCCATGGACTTTATCTGAAGAAGAACAAAATCCGGATACCCAAGATATTCTGATTAAAAAGCCTGAAAAATATCTAAGAAATGAGAGCGTGATTTACGACCTCAATACGGACTTGGGTATCAAAGATCAAAAAAAATACACGGGCTCTGATACTCATCGCTTTGGTCTTGCGGCCCACGTCTCGAGTGACTATGAGCATGTTAATCATCTCATGGGTTATGAATTTAATTATATGTATCGATCTCAAAGCTATACTCAGCTGTGGTATGGATTTCAATTTTTTCGCCATCAGACGTATTTTGATTCAATCACTCAAAACCAAACTGCTGAGGCCGGCGATAACGCAAACGATGAATCCCAATATCAGCGACCAAAAGACACAAAAAATTTGATCTCCTCTTTAGGTCTAGGAGTCGGACATCGTTTTAAATTCTTAACTGAAATATTCTCAACTGATGATGTTTTTGAAACTGTCGATATTTTTGGTAACTACCTTGTCCTGAACGAAAACTTTATCAAAAAGCAGTACATAGGCTATGGATTAACAACAAATTATGGAATCCATAAACGATCAAGTACACATCTCTTCTATGGGGGAAAGTTTTCTTATAACATCGCCTCTGTGACAAGAGATGCGATTGGTGATGAAAAGAAAAATGATCGCTCACTCAGCTTGGGCTGGTTAAGTCTTGCCTTTGAGTTGGGCTGGTTCTTTTAGCTATTTAATTTCTGTGATGACGTAGTCTTGGCCAGAGAAAAGAGTTTGTTCTTTTTTAATATAACCTTTGGCCTCTTCAACTGTTGCAAATAATCCTAAGCTCACCCGGTACCAAGTGCCTTTGCCCTCAAGTGACGTCTGATTAATGATTGGACTATAACCTCTGACAGTAAACCCTTCTGCAAATTGTTTGGCCTCTTCCATCGTTGGATAAGATCCAAGCTGGATTGTATATTTACCGTTAACAGGACTCGAAGATTGATTTTCTGATGGAACTGTATTTACTTCAGTTGATTGAACGGCCACAGCTTTATCATCAGACGAAAATTTTTCGAGTTCATCTGAAAGACGAGTCTTAGATTCATCCATTAGCTTTTTTAATTTTTCATCATCTGTAAGCTTTGATTCTTCAGTGACGGTTTTCTCTGCATCCTCTTCTAGACCAGACTTAAGTTCAACCGTCTTTTCGTCGACTGGCTTGATACCTGCCTCGCTCAATGAGAGTTTTTTTCCGAGACGAATTCCAATTGTAAAACTTGTGATGATCAGAATCACCACAAAAACTAAAACAAGAATGATCTCTTTTTTTTCAAAAACGATAACTTTGTTATTTTCTTCCATACTATTATTTTAGGGTCTTAGCTCATTTTGAGCAAAGCTTTTTCAATTCTGAACATTTTAGTCAACTTAGGCCCCCCACTATCCTTTTCTCGAAAGATCTTAGTTATAAACAATCCAACCAATCAGGAGGTTACGCATGAGACTCATTTTAAAGAACCAAAAGGGCCAGGGAATTATGGAATATGTGATTATTTCAAGCTTAATTGGCATCTGTTGCCTAGTCACAGTTAAGCAATTCGGTGGAGTCATTAAAGAAAGAATTGAAGAAATGAAGGAACGAGTGACAAAAGAAATCAAAGTCACATCTTCCCGATGAATATCCTATCTTGGGTCCTTGCTTTGAGCTTTATGGTAGGGGCATTGTATGAATCTCTTAAATTCTACCAGGCCAGTTTATGCAGACAACTGGCCTGGCTTAAATCTACTGAGTCCCTTACAAGATCACTTATTCTTGGCTCTCAACCTCAAGAAACAATCCACACCCTTGGATGCCAATTAACCATTAAAAGATTTCAGAGAGTCGTGAAATGGTCCACATCTCCTCAAAATAAATGGCACTCATTTGAAGCAAAACTTAAAGGAAGCCTATGAATCAGCGAGGTGAAGCACTACTCTTTTGTATTTTGATCCTTACCCTCTTAAGTGGATTGCTTACTTTATGTGGACTCGAATTACATCGCTCCTATAAGCAACTTGAAAAACGCACGAAGCTCTTTCTTTGTATAAAGGAATCTAAGGGCGAGCTCAAGCAGTTTCTCCATGGAATGGGGCGAACAAACTGGATGATTAAAAATACCTCTAGGGCCCAGTATCTTTTTGCCGTGATACCAGGACTTCAGGGAGCCAGTCTTAAGGCACAAAAAATTAAAAAAATTCTCCAACATTTTCAACAAGCTCTCCTTATTAAATTTTTTGCAAATCTCACCAAGATAAAACAAAACGCCTGTC
>CANEVK010000151.1 GCA_947442115.1 Bacteriovoracaceae bacterium
AAAAGCTGCAGATTATGCAGCGCTGCTATGAACTCGTTTCTCCCCTCAAAGAACACTTAAGTGCATCTGAGAGAATTGTAGCGATGGCAAAAACCTTGGGCTTAAAATCTGACTCTGCAACCATTCTTCAAGAGTATAAGGATTTCTTAAGTCGCCAAAAAGAAAAGGTTTTTACCCCAATTGAAAAACCTAAAATTGCTATTTTTGAAGAGCAAATTGAAGCTGAAGAAAAAATATTAAAAACAGAGCAAGAAAAATCACTGCAAGAATCGGGCCCAATTTCAAAAAGCGAAAAGGTTTTTTTAAAGGAAATTGTCTGTCATCCTGAGTTCTTGACGCATTCGAACAAGGATGAATTCCTTGCCTATATTGGCCATTCTGAGGTAAAAAAACTCTTTCAATGGCTTTGGACAATTTACTTTGAAATTGATGAAGCTGAGTATGTGACTATCGTTTTAGATGAAGTCAATGCTGGTTCTTACGGTAAAGAATTAAGGGACGTCGTAACTGATGCTCTTTTTAATTACGGTAATAAGTATAACGAAAAAGTCATTCAGCGAATGTTGAAAGACTATAAACTGATGCTGAGGATGGAGCAACTTAAGATCAAGAGAAAAAACTTGGTAGAGCAACAAAAATCCTCGCATTCACAAAATGAAGTTGATCACCTTTTGATTGAGATTTCAAAACTTGATAAAGAAATTCTCAATCTGAAAAATACGGTGCCCTAGATCTAGGAGATTCTATGTCAGTCGTCATTGCATTTTTAAATTCCCGGGAATTTTCTCGCCTCGTGATGAAAGGAAAAGATCAACAGTATCTTACTCCTGAAGAAATCAACGATGCTATTCCTGCCAACATTGTGGACACTCACTCTATCGATATTATTATGGAAAAAATCGATGAGGCCAGAATCCAAGTTAAAACACCGGATGTCGAAGAAGAAGAAGGAGAAAAGGCTAGCACTGAAGTGGCCGAAGACCCTCTCACTCAAGATGAAGAAGCCGAACTACGTGCCTCATCAAGTGATCCAGTAAAACTTTATTTGAAAAAGATGGGATCAGTCGCTCTCCTTACTCGTGAAGGAGAAGTTAAGATCGCAAAAGAAATTGAAGAAGGTGAAAAAGAGATCGTTCTTTCATGCCTAAAATCAAAACACGCTCTTGAAGAAATCGTAAAACTTAAAAATAAAGT
This sequence comes from Bacteriovoracaceae bacterium, assembly GCA_947442115.1. Classification (GTDB taxonomy): domain Bacteria; phylum Bdellovibrionota; class Bacteriovoracia; order Bacteriovoracales; family Bacteriovoracaceae; genus Peredibacter. The sequence continues at coordinate 1,195 of CANEVK010000151.1, forward strand.
GGTGCAAGCTGAAGAGCAGAATGAGTTTGTTAAAGATCTCGTTCGTGGTCTAGATGATGAATCTCCAGAAAAAGAAATTCACGATACTCGTGATAGAATTTTTGCTGTGGTTGAACACGTCAAAGATCTTCTCAGCAAAATCGTCAATGAAGATGGAACACTTAAGAAGCTCGATAAAGAAGAGCAAAAAATGATGGATAAGGTTGGTGAGGAACTTGTTGACCTTACTTTTAACCGTAAAATCATTAACTCATTTACTGAGCCAGTGAAGAGTTACTATCTTCAATTCAAAGAACTCTATGAGCAGCAAGAGCGTATTTATAAGTTTCTTGAAGTAAGAAATGATGATGAGTACAAAACTCTCTATGACAGACTTCTAGAAGATGATGCTTATAAGCGTGAGCTTGCAAGAAATCTTTTTACGACAGATGCTAAAATTGAACAGATGATTCGTACTCAAGAAGATATCTTGAGAAAACTTCGTCGACTTGCTATCGATGCAGGTATGGCTTTTGATGATATCCAATCTGTGTACAATATTATTGTTACTGGAGAGGAGAAAGCCGATAAAGCGAAGTCTCAACTGGTTGAGGCCAACCTTCGTCTTGTGGTTTCAATCTCTAAAAAATATACCAACCGTGGACTTCAGTTCTTGGATTTGATCCAGGAAGGAAACATCGGTCTCATGAAGGCCGTTGATAAGTTTGAGTACCGTCGTGGTTATAAGTTTTCAACTTATGCAACTTGGTGGATTCGTCAGGCGATTACTCGTGCGATTGCTGACCAAGGTCGTACTATTCGTATTCCGGTTCACATGATTGAAACAATCAATAAACTTGCACGGACCTCTCGTCAGCTCATTCAGGAACTTGGACGCGAACCAACTCCTGAAGAAATTGCTGAGAAGATGGAACTTTCTGTAGATAAAGTGAAAAAGGTCTTCAAAATCTCTAAAGAGCCAATCTCTCTAGAAACTCCAATCGGGGAAGAAGAAGATTCATCTTTAGGTGATTTCATTGAAGATAAGAAGATTATCTCCCCTGCTGACGCTGTCATGAGTGTTACTCTTTCAGAACAGACGAGATCAGTCCTTTCTACTCTGACACCAAGAGAGGAAAAAGTACTTCGTATGCGTTTTGGTATTGGCGAAAAGTCTGACCATACTCTTGAAGAAGTAGGTCAGGATTTCTTTGTTACACGTGAGCGTATCCGTCAGATTGAGGCGAAAGCCCTTAGAAAACTTCGTCATCCAAGTCGGGCGAAGCTTCTTAAGTCCTATCTAGATAATTAATTGCAAAAGGGCCCGAAAGGGCCCTTTTTTTTATCTGCAAGAGACTACATTTCGCCTATACTGGTTCTTTAATTTTTAAGAATGAAGGTCTATGGAATATCCGAATAATGGGTCAACGCCCGATGAACTTCTTCACCGCATCTTCTCACCGACAGTCATCTTTCAGGCCAGAAAGATGATTGAACACGGTCGAGTCAGTCTATCTTTCATGAAAGGAAGTTTTGAGACTTATTTTATTGTTTCTGGAATCATTGCTGAGAATAATACCAATTACGAATCAAAAATTAGTTATAAGCAAGGAAATCTGACCACTCAGTGTACATGTAAATTATGGAGTGCTGAGAATCCTTGCCATCATGCTGCCAGTCTCCTGTTGAAATTTAATGAACTCAAAGATCAACATCAGGGTCCAGGTACTGGCCCCATCGGGATGAACTTCATTGCTCATGATGGTGTGCATGCTGAGAGATATGGAACAATTTTAAAATCTGCTCCTCAGCTGCCTGGGGCCAAGATGAATAGTACCTTCAGCTCTTTACAGTACACTCTTACCAATCGAAAAGTTGTTCATTTTCCAGCTCCCACTCGTTGGAAAGGTAAAATTAAAATAGATCTTATTCCCGCCAGTGAACTCGATGAATACAAAGAAGTACTCTACATCGAGGATAAATTTACTTATCGATTCAGCTGGATTGATGGTGAAAATGAATTTAAAGAAGTTTCTATTTTTGATGTGCTTTATCTCTTTAATTGGAAAACTGGTGAGGCCCTCGATCTCACAAATGAGCTCAGAGAGCTTGTCAGTAAACTCAAACTTCTGGATGTCATTGGTGATATTCAGGATTTCATAAGACTTTTCTTACCTCTTAGACAAAAGGGCATTGCAGAATTAGTGATCCAAGGTGAGTCTTGGGAAAGTTTTCCTGTGGAGGATATGGAGTATCGTTTTTCGATTAACCCTTCTCCGCGAAAAAGTTTTCTCAATCTTGAATTAGAGCTCTACACCCAAGACCAAAAATTAGTTCCGATGCCATCTCCCTTTTTGCTCTTTGTAAGTGAACAGGGTTGGGCGAGCAGTTTCAGATCAAAAAATGATGCTCTTCTCTTTTTCAAAACCTTAATAGAAGATTTTGACCGAGAAACGAGTTTTCATAAGAAATACCTTCACTCTGCCTCGAAGAAAAATCTCATGAATGAGTGGATTAATCTTATTGTCAAAGACGATGAGATTCCCTTCTTTGATCCAACTTTTAAAAAGATATTTATGCTTTCGCCAAAAACATTTAGAAAAGTCTTCTTGGCTTTTTTAGATAGCTTCGGCGAAATAGGTTTTAAAACATCTTTTTATTTCAAGGATGAGAGGAAGATCGTTTTTCAAGTCCCGAAAAATAATCTCCTCGAGGGTGTGGCCAATTTTTATCAAACACTACTTCCCCTTAAAATTCCTATTTTTTATGATCAGCAACAAATTCGGACCTGGAGAAGCTCCATCCGTTTTGAAAGAAATAGAGAAAAACTTGATTGGTTCCAATTAGATTTAGTTGTTTCGGATGAAGATCTTGAAGTCATTAAGCAGGCCGAGATGACAGATAATTTCATCCTTTCCAATAAAGGCCTATTGCTTCTTTCAGATGAGCAGAAAGATCTTCTGCGCTTCATGAAAAGATACACTAAGTTTGAAGGTGAGAAAAAAGCCGGCGAATCAAAAGGGATTTCAAAATTTGGTTTGACTCTTCAGCGCTCAAGAATTTTTGAACTCTTTGAACTCAAACGCTTAGGAATTGAAGGCGCCCTGACTGAAGAAGAAGAAGCCTTCTGTCAGAAAATCATGACGATGGAAGATATGCCCACCTATGACGTGGATGAGCGCTATGCTGAGATTGCACGCCCTTATCAGCTGGCCGGTTATAATTGGTTGCGATTTCTTTATGAGCATCAATTTGGGGCTTGTCTTGCTGATGATATGGGTTTGGGTAAAACTCTTCAAACCATCATGCTATTGCAAACGCTTAAAGATAAAGTCAAAAAAGTCCTCATTATTTGCCCTGTTTCCATTCTCTATAACTGGAAAAATGAATTAGAAAAGTTTTCTGATCTCACATGGTCGATCTATTATGGAGATGAGAGGGAGTTTAAGTCAGAAGCAAAAGTGATACTGACAAGTTACGGGCTTATGAAAAAGGAATCTTTTTCAACTTTTGCAGAAGAGCATTTTGACATCCTTATTTTTGATGAAGTTCAGCATCTTAAAAATATCCGCTCACTGGGTGCCAATGCGGCCCGCGGGATCAAGTCTCGGTTTCGTATTTGTTTAACTGGTACACCGGTTGAAAATGATCTTTCTGAGTTTTACAACATCATGGATCTGTGTGTGCCGGGTGTTTGGGGCGATTTAGGCCTTGTTCGATCTGCTTCCAAAAATAAGAATCGACTGCTGGCCCGAAGAACAGTGAAACCTTTTATCCTCCGTCGAACCAAAGATCAGGTTTTGAAAGAATTGCCTGAAAAAATTGAAAACCATGTGTTTTTGGATTTCTCACAAGAAGAAAAAGATTTCTATCACCAAAAACTCAATTCTATACGCGCCAATATGGTAAGCACTGGTTCTAAGCGGTATGGCGAGGTCCTCAAATCTCTTTTAGAAATGAGACAATTGTGTTTGTGGCAAAAGCAGCCTCAATTTCAATCCACGAAAATTGATTTCCTGATGGAAAACCTTGAGCAACTCGTGACTGAAGGTCACAAGACTCTCGTCTTCTCTCAGTTCACAACTTACCTGGATATGATCGAAAATAAAATCCGTGTAGCGGGATGGAAGATGGCGCGCATTGATGGTTCGCAGACGATTAAAAAGCGAACTGAGCAAGTCGAACTTTTCCAAAATGGTGATGCTCAAATCTTTCTCATCTCACTTAAGGCCGGGGGATTTGGACTTAACCTCACCGCCGCAAGTTACATTTTCCTCATGGATCCATGGTGGAATCCTGCTGTTGAAAGACAGGCGATTGACCGGGCCCACAGGATTGGGCAAGAGAATAAACTGACCGTTTATCGCCCTATCATCAAGGAATCAGTTGAAGAAAAAGTTCTCGTTCTTCAGCAAAGTAAACGTGAACTCTTTCGCGATCTGATGGCCGAAGATGATGATGATTACTTCAGTGGAAAACTTTCAATGGATGATTTTCAACATTTACTTAGTTAGCCTTTAAAGGATTTTTTATGTCAGATCCGGCCGATATTTTTAATAAAATCCCTGAGCTTAATCATGAAGAAACACTCAAAGATGTTTCTCCTGAGTCTTTTGACAACATCATCAACAATCGTCGCTCTGTGCGTGTTTATACTGAAGAAAAAATTCCCGCCGAAGTCACCCAGAAAGTTTTGGAGTGGGCGCTCCTTGCGCCAAATTCTTCAAATCTTCAGTGCTGGGAGTTTTACTGGGTTCAAGACCCTAAGAAAAAAGCCGAACTCGTAAAAGCACTTTTTAATCAACCGGCCGCAAGAACTGCCCAAGAACTTATTGTGGCAGTAGCAAAACTTAAAACTTGGAAACCTCATCGCCGACAGATGCTGGATCTTTTTAATTCTACTCATCAAAAAATTCCTACTTCGGCCCGGGCCTACTACGAAAAACTAGTCCCGGTAGTTTATAATCAAGGACCCATGGGAATCTTTGGACCTTTTAAACGCATCTTCATCAGTGCTGCTGGACTTTTTCGTCCAGTCCCTCGTGAGCCAAAATCCATCGCTGATATGCGAGTCTGGTCCCACAAGACCACCGCTCTTGCTTGTGAAAATATCATGCTGGGTTTTTCTGCTTATGGCTATGATACTTGCCCGATGGAAGGTCATGATTCGGCCCGAGTTAAAAAGATTCTGGGTCTAGGATGTGAGTCTGAAATTTGCATGGTGATCAGTGCCGGAAAAAGAGCGAAGAATGGAGTCTATGGCCCCCGCATTCGTTTTCCGAGCGAGCAGTTTATCAAAAAAATTTAATGGATCGTGTTCAGGACAGTTTGGATTTGAATGTCTTCTGAGCAACGAAAGTGTCCTTTGGGGCATGACTTGTGTCCGTGGAGACCACAGGGCCTGCAATCTAAAGTTTGCCCCACGTCCACGACGATGGAATCAGTTGCCAGTGGAGTGTAACCAAAATCTTGAACGGTAGAGCAAAAAATCGCCGTGGTCTTAGCATTCACGCAAGAAGCTAGATGCAAAGGGGCCGAATCGTTTACAAAAACTCTTTTCGCCTTTTTCATCAGAGCTGCGGAATCCAAAAGACTTAAGTCTCCACACAAATTAAGAGTATTTGGAAGATCTTTTCGAATCCGGTCACAAAGCTCTTTATCCGTTGGGGCTCCAATAAAAATGACTCTTCCTATAGTTGATAGTGCGTGAGTTAGTTCTCTGAATTTAGACTCACTCCAGGCCTTAGTGTACCACACGGAGGCAGGGGCGAGAACAAAGTACTCCCCTTCACTATGAGGAGCAATTTTAGCGAAATGCTTTTCTAAAAGGGGGAGCTCTGGGCGATAATTTTTTGAGTTATCCACAATCTCAAGCTGAGGTTGGGATAGTTTTAAAAGCTGTAGATTACGTTGGACTTCATGCCATA
>CANEVK010000152.1 GCA_947442115.1 Bacteriovoracaceae bacterium
ATTAGCTGAAAGATGCTGAACTGAATTCAAAAGTTCATGTTTAATTGAGTTAAAAAAGGTATTTAACTCTTCTTTCTCCCTTGTCCATAAAAAATGAACATGACCCACTTTTGTCATTGATAAGACCCGGGCCTTAAATCCGCCTCGATCCATCCAGAACTTAGCCCCTAAAGAGGCTGCTGCCACAACGGATGATTCTTCAATGACCATTGGAACAGAATAGATATGGTTATTGATAAGAAAATTTGGTGCAAGACCGAAGGGGAAATCAAAATTCGTCAGGGTATTTTCAGAAAATTCATCAAACTTTTTTTGAGTTGTTAAATCTGGATGCCAATAAGAAGGTAAACTTGAAACAAGATCAGCTGCTTCACCAGATAACTCACTGGCAAGCCATTTTATTTTCTCATCTTTTGTTAACTTGGAAAAACCTGTAATTGCTTTCATAAATTTTTCTTTATTGTTAATAAATCGCGAGCAACAATAAGCGATTCTTTTAGTTGTATAAAATACTCCTGAAGAGCGGTGTAACTCTGCTGAGCAGGATTTAAAAAAGCCGACGCCATCCCAATAACGGATGTGGCCTCTAATTTCATTTTTAATTCATAACCATCAAGCACAGATTGAACTCCACCAGAAATGATGAATTGTTTATCTGTTCTAGGAAGGGAATTTAAAATATCGATCATCTCTGAAGCTGTATGACCAACATTGATGAAAGGTTTTTTTAGTTCAATCCCTTCAGTTGACCTGAGACTTTCGAGTTGAGAAAAATTTGTTCCCCCATAAGCACCAAATTCAATCGCCGCAAGAGGCATATTCAGCAAGGCTTTCAAGGTTTCTGGACCCATGCCCTGTCCGACTTCTTTAATGATTATTGGAAATTTAACTTTTTCAAATACAGTCTCTAGGACTTGAATGGGAGTCATGAGGTAACGATCCCCACCTGGCTGAAACCATTCTTGAAGTGGATTAAGATGGATAACAAGTCCATCAGCTTCTAGAAGATTCACCAATTCTGAAATCTTATGTAAATTATTATTCAGTACGAGCTCAGCAAGTTGCGCACAACCAATGTTGGCAAATAATGGTTGTATCCCTAAGTACTTTCTAACTTTGAAATCATCTAATCGATCTTTTGATTCAAGAAGACTTCTACACGAACCTAAACCCATTCCAAGTTTAAATTCCCCAACGAGCTTAGCGAGATTGGTATTTATAGTTTGGGCTTTTTGCGTACCACCAGTCATGCTGCTAACCCAAACAGGATAGTTAAAATCAAAACCAATGAAATTCGTTTTCCAGTTGGACTCAGAAGTAGGATGTTTAAAAAAGAGTGGTTCGTAATTAAAACGTAGATCAACCGATGAGGGCAAAGTCCTCGAACGATCAGTAAGATTAATGTGGTCTGACTTCCTTTGAATCAATTCAAAAGAATCAGTAGGATACGTGCCGTTTGACATGGCATTCTATTTATCAAAAAGACCTGCAAATGTCATGATCTTCCTAGCGGATAGTCACTTTTACACGATCAAAAAAACACAATAATTTCAAATAGTTATGCGGCTTGATCGCCATACTTAGAGCGGCGCTAACAAAAGTACAAACTCTTTTTTGATTTGATCAGAAAACTTTTGTCTGACATGCTCCACTGGGCCCCTTAAAAGTAATTCTGATTCACCACCTAAATCACAGGCGAGAAAAATATGCCGTTTAATTTTGAGCTCAATTAATTCATCTAAAATCTTTATCAACCTATATGGAGTTTCCATCCAAATAAGAGTCTCTGATCGTTTTAATTCCTTTTTCATCCAATCCTGCCGATCTGGGCTCTTGATTGGAACAAAACCTGAAAAAACAAAACTGGAATGATTAAATCCTGACAAAGCAATCGATAGTGAAATCGAATTAGCAAATGGAGTGGAAGTAACTTTAATCCCTGACAGATGACAAGCATCGACTAGGCGCTGACCAGGATCACAAAAAGCTGGTAAACCACAATCACTTAATAAATAGGCAGTCTTCCCTGATTTTAATTCCTTCATAATCTCAGGAAGAATTTTATCCTGAGTATGTTCATTAAAGAGGATGAACTTTTCAATGGCTTCTCGTGGTAAGCCCCACTTTAGCCATCTCTGCCTTGCCACTTTGTGTTCTTCAACCAGCAAAATGGTATCGGCATGGAGACAATTTTCCAATAAAAGATCTTTTGCTACGACCTCGAGTGGATGATCATCTTGCAAGGGAGTGGGAATGAGAATTAATTTAGTCATGACTCTTCCAAAAATAAAAATAAATCAGGTCGATGAAAATCTGGATTATTCTCAGGATTTGGCTCTAGAGCGTAGTACTCTCTCGGATCAGCGGATAAGCATGAAAAAAAACCGCCATAAAGTTTCTCACCCTTTAATTCTTCAGGAAGAGTTAATTGCAGAGAGCCTGTCCAAATTTTTTCTTCAACGTGAACAGATGAATAAAAATCGAGTTTGCCCGGAGGGAAAAAAGTTTTTCTCGGCTCTGTAATAATAAGTGCAAAAGGCTGACCGAGGGGTGAGATTTGTATTTCCAAGTAAGGAGCCGCTAAATCATCAGGAGTTGATCGAAGTTGTAAAAAAGCTTCAAAAACATCCTTATTCCAAAGCCCCCAATTTTTTAACCAATCAGAGGAGAAAGAGGGATCTGTTTGCCAGGCCGGCCCTGTGCGCTTTTGAATTTCAAACTGGATATCAATTTTTCGATGAGCAAATGACCAATTAACTTTAATTCTATGACAGGAAAACTGAGGATCATGTTTTTTTAGATATGCTTGCATAAAAGAATGGTATCATAACCAATTATGAACGTCAGCTACGACTTATTTCTCATCATTCCACCAGGACTTGAAGATCTTGCCAAAAAAGAGGTTGAGCTAAAGTGTCCTGTTTCAGAAATGACTTCCATCAAAGGTGGATTATCCTTAAAGGCCGACATTGAGTGGATTATTCAGGCCCATGCTCTTTTGAAAATTCCTACTCGCATTCTCATGAGGATGGCCGAATTTAAAGTCAGAGATTTTCCTAAGCTTTATCAAAAGATGCTTAATTTCAAATGGACACCCTACCTTTCACACCCTCAACCTGAATGGGAAATTACCTGCACACGAAGCCGACTCATGCATACAGGGAGAATTGAAGAAACTTTAAATAAATCCATACAGGAAGCTTTAAAACGACAACCGCTTAATCAAGACTGGGAGAAGAAAAAATATTCTCCTCAATGTTTTTATGTAAGAATTTGTGATGATATCCTAACTCTTAGTCTCGATTTAACTGGTGATCCGCTCTATAAAAGAGGCTATCAGGTTATAAAAGGCGAGGCCCCTTTAAGAGAAAATTTTGCAGCAGCTTTCGTCTTTGAAATGATGCTGAATGAATCTCAGGAGATCACACTCGTGGACCCAATGTGTGGCTCTGGAACTTTTTTAACAGAAGCTTTAACTTTTTTTATGCCTCTGCATCTGAGAAAATTTAGTTTTGAAGAGGCTCCATTTTTTAAAGGAAGAACTTTTAAAATAATTCCAAACGATGAGAAATTACCGATCAAAAGATTGCTAGGATTTGATATCAATGATGAATTAATTGATAGAGTAAAAAAAGCCTTAGTTCCATCCTCACCCATTGAACTCAATTGTCGAGATTCTCTTAAAGATAAACTCACTGAAGAAGAAGTTTTTATTATCTGCAACCCACCTTATGGAGAAAGAATAAAAATCCTGGGCAAACGTGGCCATTACCTTAGCGAGGCGTGGAAAAAATTTATTGAAATAGATCGCCCACTAAAGTTCGGATGGCTTCTGCCCTCTGACATGGATGATCTATTTCATCATCCAAAAGGGTATGAGCTTTTAAGCAAAAGACAACTTCGCAATGGAGGTATGGCCGTCACATTTTGGATTTGGAAACGAAGCCATCTGGAAACAATTTAGGCATAAAAAACATGAGACTTGACCCAAACTCCAGTAGCATATTGAATAATCGCCACAGAATCGCCAGCAACAGCTTCAACATCTTCTAAAGCAAGATTTCTTAATGAATAGATATTTATAAAAAACTCTTCCCCTTTTGGATGAAGAATCTTTAAGCGATCAGACTTTTTTAATCCCAACTCATTTTTAACATAAATGGCAAGATGAGAGCCTTTTTCTGCCTCAATTACCTCTCCGATATAATCACCTTGCCGGTTTTGCAATCGGTGATTTTTTAATTTAGGAAATAGAACATCCGTCTTGTTTGTCAGATAAAATCCCTTCATGAGATCTTGGGGAAATGACATTTTAAATTGCTCAAAACTTTTTTCATTCTTTAAAACAGACATAGCAGCATCAAGGTAACTAAAATCAGTCCAACGTAAATCAAATCTCAGGCAGGAAAGCCCCATCGCTGAAAGCTCTGCGTGATGGTCTAAAACGCAAAATTCCTTGATATGAAACATAAAAGTACCATGTCGATTTTCAACAATTGGAAAGCCTTTATGTGGTGACTCTTCACTTTCACCTATGGCGGCGATTTCTTGATTATAAGAAATTTTTTCCTCAACGAGTGGAGTCAGCAGTAAGCGTGGAGTATAGAAAAGTAAAATACGTCCTAACCCTAAAAGTTCGCAGGGCACTTTCAACTGTTGGCAATACTCTTCAATTTTATTCTTTGGTAATTCAAGAGAAAGAATTATTCTCTCAAGACGATCATGAGCATAATCGGCCCACTCTTGAAGTCCGCGAAGGTTATGGTTCCCATTTTCAGCAATAAATTGAAGAGGAAGTTGAGTATTATTAAGACTCCATTCAAAAGCTCCAGGATCTTGTAATCTCAAAACATCTATCCACTTTAACAGATTTGGAAGCCTTAGGGCGAGTGGATGAAATTTTTCTTCCGTCATCAGCACATCCCACTCAAATACAACTCTTAAGTCCAAATCATGGGCACGCTCGGCAAGTTGATAAAATTCTTCATCGGATAATTTTCCAAAACGAGAAAAATCAATGTGACCGAGGATAACTTCGTTGAATCCAAAATTTTTAATCCGATTGAGATCATTTAGGTTCTGAGCATAAGTGACAAATTTCATGCTTAAACCTTTTGCCTAGCAAGTTGCCATCTTTCAACTCCGTCTACAAAAGGCAATTTGATCAGTGTTGAAGGTTTAGTTCTGGATAAAGGCTTCATCATGATATCAGTAATTTCATTAGCAACGATCGACACGGCCTTCCCATTAAACGGAAGAATTTCAATTGTATCACCTTGATTAAAAGCATTCCTTACTTCGAGGACGATACCCGTTTTAGGAGAAGCCTCCAGAACCTTACCTACCATCTGCCATTCTGAATCAGAGGAGTTTTCCCTCTCATTAAAAATGCTATCGGGGCCGGCAGGTTTAACAAGACTCGCCTGAGTATAGGTACGATGAGAAACTTTTTTGAGTTCCATTTCCCAGGACATTAAGTCCTCAGATAAAAAATGACCATTCTCTTGATAGAAACTTAAAGCTTCTGAGTAGACCTTACTCATTGTTCCTGCATAAAGATGACTCTTCATACGTCCTTCAATCTTTAAAGAGTCAATTTCTTCAGAAATAAAATCGGGAAGAATTCTTAGACCCTCAAGATCTTTTGAACTCATGAAGTATGCTTTCTTTTTCTCCATTGAATCTAATCCAAGATCCAGAGAGTATTCAAATCGACAAGAATGAGCACAGCCCCCTCTATTGGAGTCACGTCCTTGAGTAAAATTTGAAATGACACAGTTACCAGAATAGGCCATGCACATTGAACCATGAATAAACATTTCAACTTCGATTTGTGCTTCTCGTTTTATTAGCCCGGCCTCTTTCACTGAAACCTCTCGCCCTAAAACAATTCGAGTTGCACCAACCGATTTCCAAAATTTTGCAGCTTCCACATTAAGTGTAGAGGCCTGTGTTGAAATATGAATAGGAATATTGGTGAGTGACGCCACGGTTTTTACAACACCTAGATCTGAAACAATAACAGCATCTACTCTGATTTCTGAGAGAAACTTTATGAAATCTGGAATTTCTGCCAAATCCTTATCATGAAGAAATGAATTGAGAACGACATACACTTTTGCCTGTCTTTGATGGGCGAATAAGACCCCTTCTTTTAACTCATCCAGAGTAAAATTATCAGCTGCTGTCCTTAAGCCAAATTTTTGGCCGCCTACGTAAACAGCATTGGCACCGTAAAGAACTGCAACCTTTAACTTTTCTAGGCTGCCAGCTGGGGCAAGTATTTCTGGAAAATGCTTTTTCATGACAGAATCTCCTAAGGAACCATTTACCAAAATCCCTCTGTAAGATAAACTAGCAATACATGAAAAAGGTAATCTCTACCCTGCTTATTTTATTAGGTCTTGGCACGCTAACTGCCGGATATTTCGTTTTTGATCGATACAGGCAAAATCCTGAGCAAATTTTTCCTTATCCATACCAATTTCAGTCTGCTTCGCCGGCCCTAAAGCTTGATGCTCCAATTCTCATTACTGGGGATAGAATGGGGGCTTATTTTGCAAAATTTTCTTCTGAATTGTCGGCGAATATATCCGTTAATTTATCAAAACCAATTAAAATACAGTCTATTGCAAGCCAAGGCAGGGCCCTTCACCGTTCCTTGCATGAATTGAAATCCTTAATACAATGGCCGCAGATCCTCATTTATCAAGGTGCGAGCGAAGAGCTGATGGAACAAAAATTTGATCCACAAGTATCCTCGATCATTAAGAAAAATTTTGAACTTTACAAAGATGATCGAATGGAAACATTGATCATTCTTTTTCCATGGCTTTCTAGGCTTGTTTACTGGCCTCATCCCCGGATTAAGTTAAGTGAATCGCCTCAATTACTAAGTGAGGTCAATGAAGGGGACTA
>CANEVK010000153.1 GCA_947442115.1 Bacteriovoracaceae bacterium
CTGTGAAAACTGAATATAGTGAATGGCTTACAAGTGCTGAAGCTGCTCAATACCTTGGAATAAGTACTGCTCAATTAATGAACCTCACAAGTTCCGGAAAAGTACCTTATTACAAATTTGGGCGCTCTAATCGGTATCTGGTAAGTGAATTAAGAGAGCTTCTCATGTCGCATCCCAAGGGAGAACGAAATGGGAATTAAATTTGATGAGTACAAAAAGTACTGGGTTGCCTTCTATAGCAAGAGGCATCCAGTTACAAGAAAACCGCTTTCCATCCTTAGAAAAGGCTTTAAAACAAAAGCTGAAGCCTTAAGAGTGGAGAAAGAGCTGGTTTTAGAAATGGATCAGAAGCTTAAGAAAGTCACTGTTCCATGCTGGAGCGAAGTTGTTTTAAACTACATCGAAAGCCTGGCAAATAGTGATGTTTCAAAGAAGACAGTTCAAACCTATAAGCTTTGTCTTGAAGCCCATACTTTACCAACTTGGGGGAAAAGGCTAATTGATGAGATCACAGGTCTTGAAATTCGAGAGCTCATTAACCAGAAGGCAGACAGATCTCAAAGTCACCAGAAAAACATTTTGAAGTATATCCGAGCTGTTTTTACTTTTGCGGTTGAGAAAGGGGTTATTGGTTCAAATCCAACCCCAAAGATGAAATTTAAGATCGGCGATAAGATCAAAAGCGTTCTTACCTTGGAGCAAGTAAAGATCTTTCTAACTCAGGCCAAGATAATGGAGAGTGAGTGGTATCCCATTTGGGCCATGGCACTTTATACGGGCATGCGAAATGGCGAACTTTACGCTTTAACTTGGGACAAGGTCAATTTGGAACAGCGTCGAATCCTTGTAGATAGCTCTTGGAATAACGAGGATGGATTTAAAGACACTAAATCAGGAGATGATCGCATTGTTGAGATTGCACCTGAGCTTCTAGTGATCCTAAGAGACCTTAAAATCAAAAGCTTTGATTCAGCTTTCGTTCTTCCTCGAATTGATAAGTGGGACAAGGGAGAGCAGGCTAGAGAGCTTAGGATGTTTCTACAAGGTCTAGGACTTCCAAGGATTCGTTTTCATGACTTGAGGGCCAGTTGGGCCACCATCATGCTTTCCATGGGAATTGCACCTATCAAAGTCATGTCTATGGGTGGTTGGAAGGATCTCAAGACTATGCAGTTTTATATCCGTAAAGCAGGGGTTGATACAAATGGGATAAGTGACCGATTAAGCTTACATAATCCAGTTTCTGAATCAAAAATTTTAAGCATGATGTAATATATGAGCCAAGGATGGCTTTTTAACTAAATGTTTATAATTTAATTCGAATTCAAGATTCTAACTTTAGGGTGATTATGGAAAAAAATATTACATTTAAGAATCACAAAATTAAACTTGAGCTCTTTGAAGATGCCTTCACGCAATTTTCTGCAAAAATTGTTCGTGAGCAATCGCCGGGGGATTGGACTTGGCAAGAATCAATAATTATAAGCAAACTAGAAGAAAAAGTTATTGTATATGATGATTTATCCTCATGGGGAGCTGGAACAATTAGATTTTCTTTTGAGATTTTAGATGATTTAGCGGATTCTGTTGCAGATTTTACCAATGAACAAGCCCTAGAATACATAGAACATTTTTTGATGGAAAATTATTTTGGAAAGAATGACATTTATAATTATGAATGAGATTTTGTGATTGTTTAGGAAATATGTGGCGATCACTTCCATATCGCAACAACTTATCTTTCCACTTACTATACCGTAGGTCTTTAAAGCTATGTCAGAAATAAAAAAAGATGAAATAAGAAAGTTCATTCAAGAAAAATCATCCGTCCTGACCACAATGCGAGGATTGCTGATTTTTGGAAAAAATACAGCAACATATAAATTTGCCTTAATTCAGTCCATCCTAAAGCACAACTCAAAAAGCGAAATTTATTACCATGAATTAAGAGATGATTTTGTAAGGCTTTTCTTAACGTATTATCAAGATAATAAATATCAGTTTAACATTGGGGAGACAAAATTTACTAAAGCGATAGACGATTACTTGAAAAGTTCAATGACGGGCAGTGATTGGGATAATCTGCTCAGAGTTGCAGAAAAAAATATATATAACCATGTCTTTGATGCTTTTCAAAATGTCGGTGGAGGAACATTAACTGAAAAACATTTGTTTTTTGACCATGATAAAGAAAATAAGAAAATTATTGTTCGCGATAATTTGAACATGATTCTTGAAAATGAAGAACTTAGAAATACGGTTAATTTGGAAGCAGAGTTTAGACGAAAGGTTGTATCCGAAGCCTGGAGTTCTGGATTAAATGTTAATCAATTAATATTTAATAAAGAGAGCGGAGATATTGTGTCGGTCTCACTTCATAGAAGGACAAGTCTTAAAGGGGTCGTGGATGTATTATTACCTTATCAAAAAGGAAGATGTTTTTATTGTAACAAAAAGATGAACCGTTTTGAGCATAAAGACCATCCTGACTTTCCTGAAGGAGAACACGTCTTCCCAAGATCACTTATTTTAAATGATCCTGAAGTCGACCTGAATCCTGATGCGATGTGGAATGTCGTAGTTTCTTGCATGAATTGCAATAGGGGGAAAGATGGCAAGTTTACCGCTCCTGTTTCAAAGTCGTTCTACGAAAAGCTAAAAAATAGAAATATTCTTTTTGTTGAGGAGCATGAACATTCTTTAAGAAATTCAATCCTTTTTTCGTTGCAGGCCAAGAACAAACAAGAGGTTGGGGTTAAAATGGACAGAGTTAATATTCATTATTCATATATTAATGGCTGGGCTCCAAAACAATACTTCCCAGATGATTATTGAAATATTCTATAAGTTATTATAATTTTCAAACATGAGTTATTACGACGAAAATGCACAAGCTTTTATTGATAATACTTTGAACATTGATATGGCTGAGCTTTATTCAAAGTTTATTGAGAAACTCCCAGCAAAGGGAATGATTTTAGATATTGGCTGTGGTCCGGGCCGTGATTTAAATTATTTTTATAAAAATGGTTTTAGAGCAATTGGATTAGAGCCATCTGAAGAGCTTGCTAGCTTCGCAAGAAAATATTCTAATTGCGAAGTGATTGGGACTACAATTCAAAATTTTGAAAGCAATCAATTGTTTGATGGGATCTGGGCTTGCGCATCTTTATTACATCTTGAATCTTCTATTTTGATTGAATCGTTTAAGAAGGTTTCGGGTATGATGAATGACAATTCTGTTTTTTACTGTTCATTTAAGCTTGGAGACTTTGAGGGGTATCGTAATGGCCGTTTTTTTAATGATCAGACTCTGGAATCAATTTCCAAAATACTACCTTTAGAATTAAAAATCTCGGAGCATTGGATAACTGAAGATCTTCGTCCTGATAGAAATGAGCAGTGGTTAAATTTAATAATTCGTTCAAGCTAATCGTTCTTTACATAAATTGATACTTGCCTCGTTACAGACACCTAAAAAATTAATCCTTTCTTTGTTATGACTTTGTAGTCGTTTGTATATGTTTTTTAAGATTAACTTAAGAATATCAACCATATATAAGCTATGCGCTACCTCCACCAAAACAATCGATAAATTAAGCTCCGAAAGGGGCTTTTTTTATTTTCAAGGCTTCCTTTAAGATTTTTTTTAATGTTGCCAGACTTTATGGATAACCCCTGGAAGGGGTTATGTAACCCTTTAAAGGGGTTGATTAAAATGAATCTCTAGCATACAATTTGTGTATGCTAGATCAGATCCTCGGCAGCGAGACTGCCCAAAAGATTTTTCTCCACCTCTATCATTACGGCGAATCGTACCCTTCAGCAGTCGCTAAAGATTTCAATATGTCCTTGGGGCAAATTCAAAGACAATTCGAACGGTTCGAAAATGCTGGAATTCTTATTTCTAAACTTTCAGGGAAAACCAGAATTTATCAATTCAATAAGAAGTTTTCTTTAACGGCACCATTTATGGAAATGGTTAAAAGAGTTTATGATTCGTTACCATTAGAAGAAAAAGAAATTTTGTTTCCGACTCGTAGAGGGCCGAGGAGAGCAGGGAAGCCAATTATTGGCCGTGAATCTCCATGAAGATAAATTTTAGCAAATGTAATGAAGAGCAGCTTTGGAAATATGTAGGGAGCCATCTCTCAAAAAATGGCATTGATGCAGTTCTAGTTGGTGGCGCAGTGGTTTCAGTTTATACCAATGGGGCTTACGAATCAGGGGATCTTGATTTCATCATACAGAATCTCATGAAAGATAAGGTTCCATCACTTATGGCAGAAATTGGATTTAAAAGAAAGGGAAGGCATTATGCACATCCTGAATGTAAACATTTATTTGTCGAGTTTCCTTCTGGGCCTCTAGGTATTGGTGAAGATATTAATATTGAACCAGTTGAGCATAAGGAGAAGGGAGCGACTTTTAAAATTCTCTCTCCTACGGATTGTATTAAAGATAGGCTTGCGAGTTATATTTATTTCAAATCAAACGAATGTTTAGATCAAGCTGTTCTTGTTGCTAAAAATCAGCCATTCAAAAAGGCAGCTGTTCATAAATGGTGTAAAGCCGAAGGGGCTGACTGGGCTTTTGTGGATTTTACTAGAGGACTTAAAAAATGAATACGTCATTGTTGATGTAAACAGTGGAAGTATGGGCACTAGTGGCATTCTAAAAATATTAGTGAAGTTAGATTTAGGTTTGAAGGAAATCGATTTTGCTAAAATTGTAATCAATAGCCTTTGGAATGATCCCAGTGGGGACATGTCCAAATTTCATTTATGGCTTGCCCATCCTGCTTTTATTAAAAGAGATTCTAATGTCATTATTAGATACTTAGATAAACAACCAAAATTAAAATTACTTAGAAGATGGGCGTCTCTTAGGCTTATTTAGGATCCATCTTGGCCCTGCGTGCAGGCTTGGCAATAATCTCGATATAAAACTGCTCATCACCTGAAGTTACAACCTGATCGATACTCTTATTGATCTCGGCCACGTGAACAACCGTAGCAGTGGCTTCTTCTTTGCCAATTTTACAGTCAAAGTCCCAATAGTCAGCACCCTTTTCTGGAGTCTTTCTTCTTTCGCGTGCGAGATACTTTTTAATCTCGTGTTTCACAAATTCAACCTGGCGGGCCGGAGCTTTTTTTGGATCAGTCAGTTTAAATGTTTTTTTCATAGAGAAGCTTGTACCACTAGATGATGAGTATTGCTATAGCTTGCAGAGTTCAACGAGCGTTTTCCCGATGTGAAGACAGGCAAAGTTTTAGAAGAAGAGATTCTCAAGCGTGTAGCCTTTTTCAAGAAAATGTTTACGCTCTAGACTACACTAATTAGGTCTTATTAAAGTAAAAATGATCGCGGAATTCACAAGATGATTTGAAATCCAAAGGACATTGGCTATTTTGGCTACAAACGACTGATAAGTTTTTGTTATTCATCAGCCCCGCCACCAAGCCCAACTCAACAACATTGCATTAAAATGAGTGCCAAAAATCTAATAGATTCACGCTAATGGACTTTACGCGTTTACAATAAAAATTCTCTAAATGTGAAAGTTGTAATTTTCTAGGGGACAGGAGTAAGATATCAGTTTGATTCATTAAAGGCTTAATTATAAGCCTTTAATGAATCCATCAAATGACGTAGTAACTATTTTGTTATCGTGACAGATTTAGAGCAAGTACCCTGACTAGAACAACTTTGTCCACCACATGTCAAATTAGTGCAACTAATAGAACCTCCAAAAGCTTGAGCATCACACCCTATAGTCACACCACAGTTTCCTCCACAACTACCTGTACATGTGTATGTAGTATTTGATATCGCTTTTGTTCCACTAAAAGTCCTAATAGTGATGGATGATTTTTTTATCTTTTTACCAGAAGCATTCTTTACGTAAGTCGTAGTAACAGGACTGACTTCAGTGCGAGTTGATCCTTGAGCAATGGCAGCAGCTTGATAAAAGAAAAAGTTTGTAAAAGCAAAGAGTAGGACAAAAAGATAATTAGTTTTCATTTAAATTCTCCTTAGTGGAGTAATTATAAACTAAAAAATAAAAATTCTCTGTGTATTGTTAAAAAAATTCACGGGAAAGGTTTAAGTTATTGGAATTACTTGTTTGCGGAAATGGAAATAAGTGAAATTAAAGCTGAATTGAGAGACTGCTCATTAGCAAAAAAATCTGTTTTTATAGTTAGTGGAGAGGGTTTACTTAAGATATTTATTTGTATCTGGGCTATTTTTGCGAGTAGTTCTAAAGCTAGATATAGCTAATACTCTTTTCAAGAAAGAGTAGGTCTTGTGAAGTAATAAAACTTTTGCGGAATTCACAAGATGATTTGAAATCCAAAGGACATTGGCTATTTTGGCCACAAACGACTGATAAGTTTTTGTTATTCATCAGCCCCACCACCTTCATCAAAACAATCGATAAATTAAGCTCTGCAAGGGGCTTTTTTTTATTTTTATTGATAAGTCAGTATGGGATTTTATTCAGGAGATTTGGAAGGGAGGACTAAGCGCAGTTAGAGCTTAATCATTCAAAAAAAACTTCTTCTGATTTTTAGCTTTAAATGACCGCACTCTAAATCGACCTTTTCTTAAAAAACTATAACTTAAAATAACATGAAAGACAGATGTATCGAATGATACTTCTGCCTTTCATTAAAAGATCAATTATTTATTTCACCAAATTAGTGGGAGCAAGATCAACTGGTCCACTACCCGTTGAAATTACTTTTTCTTTAACATAATTCTTGGATTCAACCAGCTGAGTTTTTCCAGGTTTTGTGCTCACATAATGTAGTTCAAAAAGATTACTCCCAAATTTAAGCTTATTTGCATAAGTCGATTCAACATTTGCGAGCGGGATCTTGGTTTTACA
>CANEVK010000154.1 GCA_947442115.1 Bacteriovoracaceae bacterium
CTTTTTTGCGTAGCATGCAATGAAGAAGTCCATCCTTGCCTTCTTGGCGATCTTTTAATTTTTGTTGAGCAAGAATTTTCCACTCATCATCCATAAAATTAAAAACAATTTGTCCCACTATTTCTGACTTGGAATAACCTAACATTTTAGCTAGGCGATCATTAACGTAAGTGACCTGACCATGAGGAGAAAACTCCCAAACTCCCTCATCGCTTAATGTTTCTTCCAAAAAAGCATTGCCTTTGAGGGCCAGAGTCGTTTCATTCAATTCATTGATTAATTTTTGAAGATGGGGATGATGAGATTGCACTTTAAGTGCATCAAATTTTGACTGGCGATAATTCTTTAAGATCTCGCAGATATTATCAATAATATCGACTTCAAGATTAGTTGAATCGCTCGGAGAAAACTTTTTATCACTCATGTCACATCTATCGGTTATAAATCATCATGACCTAAATGAATAAAGACTGATTAAAACAGATTGATATTGGCATTGAGGGCCAGATTCGTTCGGTCTGAGCGAATATCGCTTGGGATGTATTGCAAATTTGGATAAAGGAAAATATCCCTTGTGATAGAGATCCCGACACCTAGAGACTGGTAAACAGTTCTTTTCTCATAAGTATAGCTATCTGAGCTTCGGAGGTGCTGATAGACAAAAGTACCGAAAGCGGTTCTAAAATTAAAACGATCGTTTAATTCATACTCAAAAGCTGGATAAACACCAAAAACTCGGTCTGTCAGATCATCATTTTCTCTAGAAAAAGAATACAATTGCGCGGTTAAATTCACCCCATAAGAAAAAGGAGTTTCATTCACTTGGTGCATAAAGTTTTGAGAAAAATAATATGACCAAAGATAACCGTCGAGCTTTTGCTGATTATTGGTAATCAAGGTTAATTTAATATTACTCACTGCCTGCACGACGGAGATTTTGCTTAAGTAAGTCATTCTTAACAAAGGATCATTCAAAGTCAGCTTCTGATGATTCGCTTCAAAATTTTTTCGTAACTTCGCACTCTCAGTATCTATAGAATCATGAAAGGGTGTTGTCATAAAAAGACCAGTGCTTCCAGTTAGACTCAAGACTGGAGTTAAGCGGTACCTCACACCAATATCCCCAGTTAAGTTTTGCAAAGTCAGCGCGTCCGCTCCATTTACAATATTCGGCCTTTTTGCATCCTTGGGATCAGACAATGAGCCACCTTGATAATTAAAGGAGGAAGAAACACTCCACACAGAAAGAGACCCACTGTCGGCCCGGAGTCTTCTATTTGTAATAAGTTGATCGGCCTTATCTGAAGCAGAAGGCTTTGAAGCCCAAAGGAAATTGACGAGTAATAACTGGAAAAAGATGATCTTAATCATGAAGAAAATTTCCCTTTAATTCCGGCGAGGTAGCCGATTGTACAAAATATAGTGCCCTTAAAATCTGATTGAATCTCGTTGTAGTATTTGATATACCAAACAAAAGTTTAGTCTACAAATAATTTTCTATGGGGAAGATATGTTCATCTTGGCCATCGCTGTGGGTTTATTGAATTTTACTTTTGCAGAATCTATTGATCAAAGACTTGAAAGTTATGTCAAAGAATTCAAACTTCGCCCAATTGATCATCAACTCTCGCAAAATACCCAGCTGATAGAACTGGGAAGAAAGTTATTTTTTGATAAAAATCTATCCGGTAATAAAAATATCAACTGTGCTGAATGCCATCATCCAAGAGTTATGACTCATGATGGTCTTCCACTCGCTTTAGGTGAAGGTGCTCGCGGCATTGAGGCCCATGGGGGAAGAATGCAGGCCAAAGGAAAACTCCTGGCGCGAAATTCACCAGCTCTTATCAACCTCAACTATAATCAGCCTTCCATGTTTTGGGATGGTAGAGTAGAAAAAATAGCGCCAGGACTGTTTCAAACTCCAGTCCCCCTTGATACAAAAATATCCTCAATCCTGAGATCAAGTGTTGCCGCACAGGCGATGTTTCCTATGGTTGATCATGCAGAGATGAGAGGGCAAAAAGGGACTAACCCAATAGCGGATGCGGCGACTGAGGAAGAGGCCTGGGAACTTTTAACAAAGAGAATTCTAGAAATAAAAGAATACAAAGATTCTTTTACAGCTCTATACCCTAATCAGGACATTAATATTGCCCATATCGCCGAGGCCATTGCTGAGTTTGAAATCCAAAACTTCTCTTTCTCAAATACTCCTTATGATCGTTACCTCAAAGGTGATTCAAAGGCGATGAATGAAATCCAAAAGATGGGAATGGACATATTTTTTGGTAAAGGGAAATGCGGATCATGCCACCAAGGTGATCAATTAGCACTCAATGAATTCCACAATATTGGGACTCCACAAATAGGACCTGGAAAAACTAACGGAGATGATTTCGGACGATATGGAGTGACCAATAATAGTAAAGATCTCTATGCTTTCAGAACACCTGGACTGAGAAATGTCTCCCTCACTGCTCCCTATATGCACAACGGAGCCTTTAAAACTCTGGCCCAAGTTATTGAACATTATGATGATATTGAAGCTTCACTTATTGATTATAACCTCGTCAACAATTGGAAGAACTATGTCGAAGAGATAAAAAATCATGATCATTCCACAGACCAAATGCGCATGAATCATTTATCAACAAAACTGACAACGAAACTTTATTTCAAAGAGGAAGAAGAAAAAGCCTTAGTAGAATTTTTAAGAACTGCTCTTACGGATCAAGTTTTTCTAGATCAAGAAATAGCTGACGAATATAAAACATATGCTCGTTTCCAATTACAGGAAAGCGGTTTTAATAAATTGCATCAGGCGACAAGTAGAGAATCGACGATCAATCAAATGACTTATTATTATTTTGATGTCTTTCAAAATGGAGGCTTCGCGCTAAGAGAACTTGAACAACCCATGCGCCTCATGATTCTTGAGAATGGGGCCGAGAGTGAGTTAGTTTTCAGGCAACAGCTTCACAAATCGGCCAGTGCTGATCAGGGGATCATTATTGATACGAGCTTTAACAAGACAGAAAAAATTAAGCTCGATGGGGATATCGCTCTTAGTATCAATACAAACTTCAACGATATGTTTAAGCGTATTTATCAATATATCAAGCCAGGAACTCAGCAGGACATTCCTTTGTTTGAACTTGATCTCATTAAAGTTGACGTGAATGAGATCAACACCAATATTCAGCAGATACCCTTTAAAAATAAAAAAGAAATATCTAATCTTCTTAATGTGAAAATTGATGATTTATTCTTTGTCCCAACCTCGCTTAATTCTAAAGAGACCTATGTGAGAAACATTCAGTTCAACCAATTGAGCATTGAAGTCGTATTACAAAAGTCAATTTTGAGAACAGAAGATGGGAGTCTTGAATCCACTTGGGCGATAGAATTTGAAACAAGTAAGGTTCTCAAAAAAGATTTGGCGACATTAAATACATTTATTTTTAATTATCTTGTGGATTCAGGTTTGGTTGCAATTGATTTTGGAGGACATAGTCCTTCACCCTCCAAGACAACTGAAAAGATATTGCAGACAATCTTTCCATGAATATTCGAAACATTCACAGGAAAATATCCCTTTATCTTGTGATCCCCATTGGTGTCATACTCCTTAGTGGGATAGTCCTGCAACTGAGGAATCAATTTGAATGGATCCAACCTGCACTCATTCAAGGCGAAGCAGGAAATGGAAGTCTCATCGGACCGATTGAAATTATCCAGCAACTTAAGATATCTAAAACTGATGTTGATCAAATCATCTATAAACCTGCAAAAAATAATGTCTCCTTGAGACTGAAATCGGGAGAAGAGATTCAATTAGATCCAAAGTCTGGAAAAGTACTCAAAAGAGCAATAAGAAGAACAAATCTGCTTATTGATATTCACCAAGGATCGATTATAGGACCTCTAGGCCAGTATGGGGTTTATATTGTATCAGGTCTTGGCCTACTCCTGCTTTACCTGAGTGGAATTTCTCTTTTAGTTCCAAAGAGGAAAAAATGAATTCTCAATTCAGATTCGGCCTAGAAGCCGAGTATATGCTTGCTGATTCTCAAACTTTTAAGCCCCTATGGTATAAAGACCTCAGTTTTAAACACCTTGATCAAATTTTTTCTCAAATCGATTTATCTGGTCTTCCTTCTTTGGAAGGTCTAGCAGCAGAACCGCCTCATCAAAAGCTTATGCCTTTTATTGTTGAAGGATATGGTATTACGGATGAAGATTTTAAGCCGATTGATGCTTACCCAAAAGGTATCGAAATCAGAACTCCTGTTTGTTATTCAATTGATGAACTCTTTGTGGTTTTTGAAGACTGCTTTAAAAGACTAAAAACTGCCCTCGCCCCACACCACTATGCTCCTATCGCTATTTCTCATCATCCTATAGAGAGCAAATTCTCAGGGCCACAAAACAAGAGACGTCATGATTTTTGGTTATGGGCGATGGAGGTCATGACAACCTACGGGCCTGACATTAATGTCAGCTTTCCCAGCGAGATTACATCAAAACTCTTTTCAGATATTGATGACCTGCACGCCAAAGTCAATTACTATGCTCCGGCCCTCGCTTCCATTTCACTCGCCTCACCTTTTTATCAGGGAAAACTTTGGCATCCAAAAGGAGAGATCGGACTTTCCTATCGAACATATAAAAGAAGTATCGTTGCCCCAGCGATTGAACTTCATGCTGATGAAAATTTCAGGATAGAATTTAAAGTTTTTGAGATGTCGAATAAATCAATTGATTTTAAAAACTATTTCCTTTTAGTGCTGGCCCTATTTTTAGATGACTCGCTTAAAGGGAGGGCCTCTAACCAAGAGCGTATTTATGACCTTGGAGCAGTTGCTCAATTTGGCATTCTTGCACCAGGCATGAAAGAGCGTTTTTTAGAGCTCTACCTTTCTGCCCCTAAAATTCTCACAAAATATGGATTTGACCCAAGTTCTCTTAAAAATCTGATCCCGAGAATTGAAGGGCATGAATCTCCTGCAAGAGATATGATTTCAAAATTTCAAGGGGGCCTTCCACTTGAAGAGATCATGAAAGACCTTTCAAGCTTGCATACCTTATCTGGCAAAATGATTTAATCCATGAAAGTGATAGATCTTATTATCCCTCTGCTTTTGGCTTCTGGTATTGTTCTCATGTCTTATTTTCAAGATAAAAAAATCTTTAAGGATTTACTCATTTCGATTTCAAGGATGATCCTGCAACTGATTCTTATTTCATTCTTACTTTCGTGGATATTTAATATGAAGGACTATAAAGTAGTTCTCTTTATGTTAATGATCATGACTTTTAATGCTGCCTATAACATTAGATCAAGAATTGATTTTAAGTATCCTGGCCTTCTTTTGGATAATCTGACGAGCATGATATTTTCTATCTGGCCTATTTGTTTCTTAGGATCATATGCCATGTATAAAACAAGCATGCTTGAAGCGCCCTTCCTCCTACCACTCATCGGGATGCTTCTCGGAAATTGCCTCAATGGACTCTCGCAAGGATTAAATCTTTTCACTAAAAACTTGGTGGAAAATAAAGATGATGTTTTATCACTTATTGCTTTAGGGGCCACGACGAAAGAAGCAACTCACTCACTTTTTAATCAATCTCTTCGCTTTGGTCTCGCTCCAAATATTAATGCCATGATTTCTATGGGGATTGTCTCAATACCTGGAATTATGACAGGTCAAATTATGGCCGGCATGTCACCTCAGGAAGCGGTGATTATTCAAATCAGCATCATGTTACTGGTCATCAGCGGGACCTACCTTGGGCTTCTCTTTGCTTTGGGTTTATCCAAGAAGAAACTTTTTAATCATCGTGGTGAGATATGTTTCTAATCAAAAATATGAAACTACCCAATCACGCCATCATCTCATGGAATTGGGATGGAACTTCTCTGCATCTGACAGGCCCAAACGGGGTAGGAAAATCTCTTTTTCTGAAGGCGTTGGCATCACTTTATCCAGTGTCTTTTGATGAATTTATTTTTCAAGGAAAGCCCAGAGATGAAATGGGTCCAGAGCTTTATCGCTCAATAGTTCTCTACCTCTCTCCCCAGTTGTCGATGAGCTCATTTGAGAAAGCGAAAGATTTTTTCCTCGTCCCAAGAAATCTCAAAATTTACCATGGCCTCTCTTTCTCCAATGAGTTTGAAATGAAACTCAAAGAATGGAATATATTCGATAAAAAATGCACGGACCTCTCCTCTGGAGAAAAGCAGCTACTCATTTTAGCTCGAGTTTTTTCTCTTCGAGCAGAAGTTATTCTCATGGATGAAGTATTGAGTCATCTTGATAGTGACAAGAAAAATTGGGTTCTCAACTACATGAGAACCCAAACACAAGCTGAAAAATGTCGCTATATTCTTATCGAACACCACTCTTTAGAACTAGACTTTCTTAAACCAACTCCATTTTCTGAACTCCTCGCTCGCACTTAAGTTCCTTGAGGAGAGAGTATAGCACCTGCAGGAAGTTTTTGCTCATCATGCTTCACGGCGCGGGGGTGAATGAGATCAAGAATTTCATTAACTGCATAGGCCGCCTCTTTACCTGGATCCTCTTGTCTTGGCGATAATCTTCGCATGGTATTTCCGCGAACCACCTCACACACGTCTCTCACGTAAGCATACGTGACTCCCTGAACCTTATTGATAATCATGCGAGCAATAAAAAAATAGGAAACGAGAGATATGACGCTCGGAACGAGAACAATGATATCAAAGACGAGTTCTTGAGAACTGAGAAAAGTGGCCATTCCCTTTGGGGCCTTAAGCATGGTGA
>CANEVK010000155.1 GCA_947442115.1 Bacteriovoracaceae bacterium
CATCTTCAGTTTCAGCATAGTTCGCTGAATCCAGGAAGAAGCGGAAAGCACGGTTAAGAAAGTTATAAACACCTTTCACCCCGTTGGCGTTCCATGGTTTCACTTTTTCTAGTGGCCCCATAAACATTTCATAAAGACGAAGAGTATCTGCTCCACAATCTTTGACGACTGAATCTGGATTCACCACGTTCCCACGTGACTTACTCATCTTCTCACCATCTTCACCGAGGATCATGCCTTGATTGACGAGTTTATGAAACGGCTCTTTGGTTGAAACAAGACCTAGATCATAAAGAACTTTGTGCCAGAAGCGAGAGTAGAGAAGGTGAAGAACCGCATGCTCAGCTCCACCGACATAAAGATCCACGGGCATCCAGTAATTTTCAATTTTTGAATTCCATGGCTCTTGCTTATTTTGTGGATCGCAGAATCTGAGGTAGTACCAGCATGAGCCGGCCCATTGAGGCATCGTATTGGTTTCGCGTTTTGCTTTTTTGCCAGTTTTAGGGTCAATGACATGTAACCACTCATCAATCGTCGCGAGTGGTGATTCACCTGTTCCTGAGGGTTCATATTTTTCCACTTGAGGAAGGGCCACTGGAAGTTCATCTGCATCAAGACAGCGAACAGTTCCATCTTCAAATTTAAGAATAGGAAACGGTTCACCCCAGTAACGTTGACGAGAAAAGAGCCAATCTCTTAATTTGTAATTAATTTTTTTTGATCCAAGCTTTTTATCTTCCAACCAAAGGATCATTTTCTTGATGGCTTCAATTTTATTCAGACCATTGAGAAACTCAGAATTAACATGCTCTCCGTCTTCGCTGAAAGCTGCTTCTTGAACGTTGCCACCTTTAACGACTTCAATGATAGGAAGATTAAATTTCTTAGCAAATTCCCAATCTCTTTCATCATGGGCCGGAACTGACATGATCGCCCCAGTGCCATAAGTGTTAAGAACGTAATCAGCGATATAAACTGGAACCTTGGTTCCGTTCGCAGGATTAATGGCATAGGCCCCAGTAAAAGCCCCCGTCTTATCTTTATTGAGTTCAGTCCGCTCAAGATCAGATTTAAGAGCAGTCACTTCACGGTATTTAGCAATTTCATTTTTCTGAGCAGAGGTGGTGATTTGATCAACGAGTGCATGCTCAGGAGCTAGGACCATATAGGTCGCTCCAAAGAGCGTATCTGGACGAGAGGTGAAGACTTCAATCTCTTCAGATGATCCCTCTACATTAAATTTGATGATGGCCCCTTCAGATTTTCCAATCCAAGTCCGCTGCATTTCTTTGACAGACTCCGGCCAGTCTAGAAGCTCAAGGTCTTGAAGGAGACGTTCAGCATACTCAGTAATCCTAAGCATCCACTGCTTCATGGGTTTTCTGATCACGGGATGACCACCCACTTCCGATTTACCGTTGATGACTTCTTCATTGGCCAGAACTGTTTTGAGGTTCGGACACCAGTTCACCATCATATGAGATTCGTAGGCGAGTCCCTTGTTGAAGAGCTGAACAAAAATCCATTGAGTCCATTTGTAGTAATCAATGTTGGAAGTCGCAACTTCACGATCCCAGTCATAGGAAAAACCCAACATTTTAAGCTGGCGCTTAAAGGTTTTAATATTTTCTTGAGTGGTGATGTGTGGATGAACTCCAGTTTTCATGGCATGGTTTTCTGCTGGCAAACCAAAAGAGTCCCATCCCATCGGATGAAGAACATTAAATCCTTTCATGCGTTTGTAGCGGGCCATGATATCAGTGGCGGTGTAACCTTCTGGGTGACCCACATGGAGACCAGCACCTGAAGGGTAGGGAAACATATCTAAGACATAATATTTTGGTTTTGTGAGATCTAGTTCTGTTTTAAAAGTCTTGTGATCATCCCAAAATTTTTGCCACTTCGGCTCAATGTCTGCGAAATTATAGTCCATAAAAGTCCCTTTTTTTTATCTCGTTAGCTTAATGGAATTTCTGCTTTATTTGAATCAGAATCACAGGATGGGCGTGTGCATTAAAAGGAAATTATTACTGGGCAAGCTTAACAACTGCGGCGGCATTGCCTTTGACTCGAAACCAGTCATAGTCCCTGAGTTCAGTCTTGATACCAAATGAATCACGGATATAGAAAGAGCCAATATCGCCTTCGCATTCTTTGGGGTCAGTGTCATAGCATTCACCAGGCAAGCGATCATCATAACCAACAATCAAAATCACATGCCAAAAGCCTTCATCATTATAGTTCACGATCAATGGGCTTTGGTATTTCCAAAGGGCTTCTTTCATCTGCTCAACATGGGAATCATTTAAAACGTAAGTGGCCCAGCGATTGCCATATTGGAAGAGCTTCTTCGTTTCAATTTTGGGCAATTGAATTTTGGGAAGCTGAGATGTTTGAGGATGATTCCACCACACTGATTTATTGATGTCATTTTTCTTCCAGGCCTCATAAGGCCACTGAGAAATATGAATACCATAACCACGATTAAATCTTAAGACAGGAGTTTCAAAGAAAGATTTTTCCACGGTGTTGGGGCTATTAATGACAAACGATTCTGAAAGATCGTTGGGTCCATAAGGAACTGGATTCTTAAGACCCATCGCCTTGTTGGCCAAAAGTTCCATGGCCCCAGTTGAAGCAACGTAGAGGCAAGTATTGGTTTCACCCTGATCAGGCGCTTCTTGAACATAATCTAAAAGTTCGGTGTAGAAAACAGGCCTGTCTGAATAGGCAAGTGTGCTCGTGGCCGAGAGAAGGAGTGTGACTAAAATTTGAAACATAGCCTAAGTTAACAATGATGATGGGAAATGAAAATAAAAAAGGGACCTCAGCATCCGGCCAGGTCCCTTTTTAAAGGGGGGGAATATCTCTATTAGACCGACTGACAAGTAAGGGGGTATGTCATTTCGTGTCCTTTAGGGGATGTGATTGAGAGGTAGTCATTAACATCTGAAAAATCCTGGGCATTCTGGATGTTAATCTTGTGTTTGTGGCCATCAATATAAAGTGTTTTACTAAAGCCTAAATGTTTTGTTTGGGTTCTTACCGATTCCCCACTAACCGAAGAAATAGAGCGGCTATTTCCACTCAAGTCTTCTTTTTGAAAAGAAATGCGACCATCCTCAATCAGAAAAGTTTTTTCTCCAAATGAGGTTTTACATTCAATACCTCCAGAAGCCGCATGGGAACTGAAAGTATGGATGACCATTAATAAACCTAAAAAGCCTAAAATCGTTGATAGTGAAAGTGTTTTTTGTTTCATAAATCCCCCTAAAATTGAATAAACTGATCTTCTTCGTGATGACCAAGTTGTTCAGTTCTATTTCAAGTCAAATGCCAAAAATCACCCTCTGTTTTCAGTAACTTAAAGACAGCCTCGCCCTAAGATTTTTAACGGCCGTATAAAAATTGGACAAGAATTTAGGGTCTTAGGGCCAAAATCAATCTTAATTTTCCAGGTCCTGGGGGGATAAAGGTGGGGTGTCTGATAGGCTTGAGTGGTGGAGGTCCTATATGAACATCCAACTTCATTTTGATGAGATTCGCCATTCCCCTTGGTTAGACCAATTTCTTGAAAAGCGCTTAGAGCGCTTGGAGAAATTTCTTAGACCTGAAGATCAGGTTAAGTTAAATTTTAAAGGCCAGAATAATATTTTTGAAAGCCACCTTTGTATTCAGAATGTTTCAAAGGAAATTGATTTTTCTGCGACGGGAGATAGTTTATTTGAAAGTTTCTCCAAGGTCATTGATCAAGCCTTTCGTGTTTTGAGCGAAAATAAGAAAAAGAAATTAAAGATGAGGCAAGCAAGATAATTAATACTGATTAATAAGATTTTTTTGTGATTCAATCTCTTTCATAAAACTTTGCTTAAGAAGAGCCTCTATAGCATAAAACTTTTTAATCGCTGTAAGACCGTAAGTAATGATCAAGGTTTTATTTTCCTTAAGCGGGATAATCGCACTCACCTCTACAGAACCAGCGCTATATTTAGTAAACTTAGTAAACTCTCTGAAAATGACGAGAGTTGAGCTTTGTGAAATGACATCAAGTTTTTTCATTTCAGTCACCGCCCGAATAACTTTAGAGTTGGGCAGGGTACTGATATCGTCGGAGTCAAAAAATGTGCTCATTTGATATTCATAGGAGTCATTGTCAGTAACCAAAATTTTAAATTTATTTTTATCTATTTTTTTTACTTTCTGATCACCCATGTAGTGGCGAGTGAAAGATTCACTCCCAATATTTTCATGATCAAAAAAACCTGCTGGCTTTTTTACGATGTAAGCAGTTTTAGTTAAAACCATCTTTGTTTGGGGAGTCTTACTGAAGCCAGTTGTATCTAGAGTTGCAAGTTGTGGGTATTTCTTTTTAAGTTTTTTCACGCCCATGATATCGATGGAGAAATGAGTTTCACCCTTTAATAAATTTGATGTCTCCAGATCGAAGACTAGCTTTTCAATCTCTTTGGTCACTCCAAAAACGGAGACAGAGATGAAAAGAGGGACTATGAAGAGGATAGAAAGTTTTATAATATTCATTCACCTACCTATGACGATTAAACTGATCGGTCTTAGTGTTTAAAAGATGAGAAAAATCTCTTGAGAGGAGTTTTTAATGATTCGCCCAATTTGTCGGATGGGAAATCCAGTGCTTAGAAATGTAGCTCAGGAGGTTTCAGTTCATGAAATTAAAGCCGATGGTTTTGATCAGTTGATTGAAGATTTAAAAGACTCCATGGACCACTATGGTGGTATAGGAATTGCTGCTCCTCAAATTGGTGTTTCCCAACAGGTTTGTGTGATCGAGCTCAATGGTCTTAATCGCTATGGGCAAGAGATTAATCTACCCTTCACGGTTTTTATCAATCCCAAGATTAAAATTTTAAATGATGAAATGAAAGGTTATTGGGAGGGATGCTTATCTGTTCCTGGACTTAGAGGTTATGTTGAGCGTCCCCAACATATTTTGGTTCAATACTTAAATCAAAATGGAGAGGAAAGTGAGCTCGAGGCCAAGGGATTTTTAGCAACAGTGATTCAACATGAACTGGATCACCTCTTTGGTAAGCTCTATGTTGATCGCCTCAAGGATCCCACGCTTTTAAGTTATCAAGAAGAATTTGAACAATTTGACCTTTCTAACCAGGTCCTTGAATAATGCAAACAATCTCAAAATCACAGGCCTTAAAGCAGCTTCTTATTTTTTCTGCTCCTATTATTTTTGGACAGATTGGTCTGATGTTAATTGGAACTGGCGATATGCTGATCGCAGGTCGCTACTCGAGAGAGAGTCTGGCCGCGATTGGATTAGCCATCTCCATTTTAAATCCTATTCAAATTTCTCTTTTAGGGTTGCAGTTTTCGATTGCTCCCTTGTTGGCGCAAAAACGCGGGCAAGGTGAGGATGTTAACCAGTATTTCTGGACAGTACTTTTCTATAGCTTCTTAGTGTCCATCGTTTCTGGAGTCCTTTCGCTATTAACTTATTTCTTAGTGCCTATTCTTAATTATGGCCCAGAGTTAAATAGAATCATTCAGGAATATATCCTCATTACAAGTTTCTCTTCTATTGGTCTAAATCTTTATCAGGGAATAAAAGAATTTTATCAGTCTCAAGAAAAAACTATGGCAGCAAATATCACAGCGCTTGGGGCCGCAGGATTTAATCTTGGAATAAACTCCATTTTCGTTTTTGGTATGTGGGGAGTGCGAAGCCTAAAAGAGGCAGGGCTCGCTTGGGCCAGTCTTTTATGTCGAACGGCCATGGCAGTGGTTTTGATGATCCTAGTCTTTCCCCTATGGAAAAGTGTAAAAAAAATAAAATGGGAGGCCATGAAAGAATTTTTTAAAATTGGTTTTCCCATTTCAGCTTCGCTCTTTTTTGAAATCATGGCGTTTTGTTCTGTCACTTTATTTGTGGGCTACTTTGCTGAGGATCAGGTTGCGGCCAATAATCTTGCTTTAAATATTGGATCCTTAGCTTTTATGATTCCTCTTTCAATCTCATCTGCTGTTGCAGTGAAAGTGGGTCATGCTTATGGAGAGAACAATTTCAATCTCATCAGAGTTTTTTCTCAGGTTAGTCTCATGACTTCTTTTTTCTTTGCCGTGTTGATGGGTCTTGGATTCTATCTTTATCCAGAAGCGATTATTCAGTTTTACACTTCTGATATCGAAGTCATTAATTGGGGAACAAAACTCTTATTTTGGATTGCCTGTTTTCAACTTTTTGATGGGGCCCAGGTAACACTTTCGGGTATTTTAAGAGGTCTTAGTGTGACAAGACCTTCATCAATTGCCATCTTTATTGGCTATTGGATTATTGGTCTGCCGTTAGGCTATTTCTTGGCATTCAAACTTAAAATGGAAGCCCAAGGTTTTTGGATTGGGCTTGCCATTTCATTAGCGGTGGTTGCTTTAATGTTATCTTTTGTAACGCTTAAAGAATTTAGAAGTCACCGTTCCCAGGAACAATAGTTGAAGAGCATTGATATTTTAATACTCCACCCACAAAGCCTAAGATTGGTTTTAGCCACCATTTTTGGGCCGAAATCTTGAATGATTTAGGCACTACGACTGCGGCCAGTTCCTTAGAGGGAATATTTCTTTTAATCGTTTTAACTTTAAATTCTCCACGCTCATTAATGTTGGAATAGCTATAGCCCTCAACTTGTCCTGGATAGTACATATAAGGATGAATATACCAACGGTTGGTTTTGACATAGAAGACGACTTTAAATTTATCATAGGC
>CANEVK010000156.1 GCA_947442115.1 Bacteriovoracaceae bacterium
AGATTTTGATATCGGGAAGCTTGGCGAGTAGTTGGGAGAGACCACCAATATGATCTTCATGACCGTGTGTGATGACTATATTTTTGACTCTCGTTTCATCCAGTAACCCAAAGTCAGGTACAAGGTAATTAATATCAAAACATTCTTCATAGGGGAAAAGCAGACCGCAATCTATAACAATATCCTCATTAGCTGTACGAATGAGAGTCATGTTAGAGCCAATTTCGTCGACTCCACCGATTGGTAAAACAGAAAAAAATTTATTTTTCAACTAAATCGCCTCATAGGCCGGAGTGGACCTTAGTTTTTGCTGAGTGGCCAGAAGCTCTTTGATTCTAGCGGCCAAAATGAGGGCAGCGACATCAGTTTCCTCGCCAACAGTAAAGTCGGCGTATTGTCTCTGAGGATCAAGATATTTTTGATACATTGGCCTAACCGTATCGTAATACTGAGAGATAACAGATTCTAAAGAGCGTCCTCTTTCTTTAACATCACGGTGAAGACGTCTGGTGAATCGGATATCTGAATCAACATGCAAAAAGCACTTGATATCAAGAAGGTTTCTAATTTCTTGGTCATAGAGTGAGAAAATGCCTTCAAAGAGCACGACTTTGCAGGGGCCCATTTCCTCATATTCTTCAGTCCTGGCGGAATTTTTAAAATCATAAACGGGGCATTTTATTGTTTGGCCGCTTTTTAATTCTTTTAGATGCTCTCTTAATAGATTCCAGTCAAAAGCTTGGGGATGATCGAAATTCGGCTTCCCCGATGAGGTGTAATTTTCTTGGGGCTGGGAATGAAGGTAGTAAGAATCCATATGAAGAAGAGTGGACTCAAGGTTCTTTATTCCTTTGAGAACCTTTCTTGCAAAAGTTGTTTTCCCGGACCCAGAACCGCCCGCAATACCAATTAGAAATATTTTTTCCATACGGGTGGCGTTTTTAACAGAAAAAGACATCTAAAGCGAAGAAAACCTTACTTCATGTAAAATTTTTAGCCTCACATCGCTGAAATATTAGGCTATAAAGGCAAAATTAAAGGATTTTTATGGAAAAGTTTTGGATTGTGACACTGTTTCATTTTCAACCCGATGAACTGCTTCGTGAAAGAATTGAATATGAAGGCATGGAGCAATTTAGCGCTTTAGGCATTGAAGAGTTTTCTCTGAATGAGGCCCAAGTGGATGAGATTTTAGGTGAGCGTGCTTACTCAGGAGGAGATGTTCCAGAAACTGTTTTAGATGAAGTTGAAGACACAGTCAGAAAACAATCTGCCCATTATCGCTTCTTTTTTGATTCATTAAGCAAGGCCAATGAGTTTAAAGCATTTTGTCAGAAAGAAATTTTAGCTGAGGTTCAGATCGAAGAACAAAACTCGCAAGATTGGAATGCCGAATGGAAAAAGCATTATTCTCCCATTTATGTGAATGATCGCTTTGAAGTGATTCCCGCTTGGATGCAAGATTATAAATTAAAGGCAGAGAACGCTCTCTATATTAACCCTGGTATGGGGTTCGGAACAGGAAGCCACGAAACAACATTTTTGTGTCTTCAACTTTTAACTGAGAATACCAATTCAAAAATTTCGGATGTTTTAGATTTTGGCTCTGGTTCTGGAATTTTAGGTCTAGCATCCTTAAAGTTTTT
The DNA here is from genome assembly GCA_947442115.1 of Bacteriovoracaceae bacterium. Taxonomy (GTDB): domain Bacteria; phylum Bdellovibrionota; class Bacteriovoracia; order Bacteriovoracales; family Bacteriovoracaceae; genus Peredibacter. The sequence goes on from CANEVK010000156.1 coordinate 1,647, forward strand.
TCCAAAAGCAGAGATCGATTTCTATGATATTGACCCTGAAGCGAATAAAAACTGTTTTCAGAATGCAGAAATCAATGGACTAGAGAAATTGGCCTTTCGCTTAGTTCTCCCTGAAGTTAGAGATGTTCTAAAAAAAGATTATGATCTAGTGTTTGCGAATATTTTAGAAAGTATCTTGCTTTTAGAGAAAGATTATTTAGTCAGTGTGACTCGTCCAGGTGGCGTTCTTATCCTTTCGGGTCTTCTTAATCATCAAGTTGATGGAATCATCAAAACATATGAAAAACTTGGCATGAAACTTCTTCGCCATCTACATAAGGGAGATTGGTCAGCTTTAAGTTTTTCAAGGAATTCGACTTGAGAGCATTTTATCTAAAGAATCTCACCCCGCAGGAGAGTTATGCTCTTAAAGGAGATGAGGCCCATCATCTGATTAATGTCGTGCGTTTGCAACTGGCCGAGCCTTTGCTTCTTTTGAACGGTCAGGGACTCTTGGTGTGGACAACTGTCGATTTTATTTCTCGTAAAGAATTAGTTTTAAAATATTCTCGTCACGAGCAGCGGGACCAGAAGGCTCCTCTTGATCTTGCCCTAGGAATACCTAAAAAAGACGCCCTAGAGTTAAGTTTAAAAGAAGCAGTTGAATTAGGATTTGGAACTATTTTTTTAGTCAGGGGAGATTTTTCTCAGATAAAAATACCTGAGAGTGATCGGATTGAGGCGATCCTCATAAGTGCTTTAGAGCAATCAAATTCTCCGTTCTTGCCTCATATCATCAGTATCGATTGGGAGGAGATCCCTTTTCAGAATTACTCTGAGATTTACTGGATGAATTCCAAACCTGGGCCTGAAAAAATACTCTCTGAGAAAAATTCAAAGAAGCTGTTAATTGTGGGACCTGAGGGTGGTTTTTCTCCAAAAGAAGTCGAGTTTTTTCAGAAAATTGAAAATTTATGCTCCATACATCTACCAACGCCCATTTTAAGAACACCTACGGCCATTGCGGCCGGGGCAGGATTTCTCTTGGGAAGATTGCTGAATCAAGACAATTATGACAAGCTTTAGAAAAGACTTTAGAGGGAATCAAATATGAATTTAGAAACAACACCTTCAAAAAAAACCGTAGATAATCATATTATTGAAGATATAGATTTTGAATTTAAGCCTATTACCTCAGGCCTAGGATTTCATCATCAGAAAACAACTGAAATGAGATCTCATGTGAATGAGGTCTCACTTCCGAAATTGGCCTCAACTGTGACTCAACTAAAAAAAGAAGTTCGTCCTACAGCAAATACCTCAGCTGTTTATCAAAATGATCTTTCGCTTTTTTATGGGCATGAATTACAAAAAGAAATTCAGGTTGAAGAAAAGAAAGAAACAATTTACCGTAGTGCCACTTCTTCTCAAAGAGTGCTGGCCTATATTTTAGATCTTTCAGCAGTTCTTTCATTTTTAGCGATAGTTCTGATTATTATGGCGCGATTGATTCATATGGATGTTGTTGAGGCCTGGTCTACCTTTCCTCATGAAATAACTCCACTTGTTCTCACTTTGTTTGTCGGTTTTTATCTTATTTATTTTTCAATTTTTGAAAAAACGCAGTCATCTACCATTGGAAAATCGATGGTGGGAATAACTGTGGTGAATATGGAAAATAAGCCTCAGAACTTTCTAATGCTTGTTCTAAGATCGACTTTTTCTCTCTGTAATTTTATAAGTCTTGGATTGTTTGCTTACTTTGATCTTCAAAATAAAGTTTCAAAGACCAAAGTTATCAAGGTTCATTAATGAGTGCTTCTTCACTTGAAATTTTTCTCGAAAATAATAAAGGTAAAAAGATAGTATTCACCAATGGCTGTTTCGATATTCTTCACAAGGGACATGTCACTTATCTCAATGAGGCAAAAAAGTTAGGAGACCTACTGCTTGTAGGTCTTAACTCTGATGCGAGTGTTAAAAGATTGAAAGGACCAGAGCGCCCAATTAATAATGAACTTGATCGTCAGTTTGTTTTATCTCAATTAAAAGCTGTTGATTTTGTCGAAATATTTGATCAGGACACACCTCTTGAGCTCATTCTAAAAGTGAAGCCAAATATTTTAGTGAAAGGTGGAGACTGGAAGATTGAGCAAATAGTTGGCGCCAAGGAAGTTTTGGCCTCTGGTGGTGACGTTTTTTCTTTGAATTTTGTGGATGGTTATTCTACAACTTCAATCATTCATAAAATCCAAGCTCCATGATTTTTTCCTTTCATGTTGCATCTGAAAGAGAGCTGAATTTCAGTCTTAAAAACACTGATATTTTTTGTTTTTTCTCAGTGAAGAATAATATTTTTATTCCAGAATCTGACTGGAGTTTGGCGGTTTCAGCTTCTCTAAGAATGAAAAAAAATATTCTCATTCTCGAATCTTTTACGAATGAAGCTCTTGCGATTAATGACCGCCAAAGAATCATCGGAGGGACAGATTTTCTTTGGATGGCGCCCCATGCCCTTAGCGTCTTTAATAAGGCAGTTTACGAAAATTCAGGCTCTTATGTTCATGTCAAGTCTTGTCTTTTAAATCCTAACTACAAGTAATTACGCCTTTTTTTAATTTTTTTTCAAGCTAAACGAAAAATGTACTCAAATATTATCCGAGTCTTTCGATAAGGAAAATGATCGACCCTATTGGTCGGTTACAATTTTGACCGTAAAACACCGGTTCTTATTCAAGGAGTACGTTGATGGGCTTAAGAATCAACACCAACATCGCCTCGCAAGAGGTACAAAAAAACCTGAGGGCCTCAAGTGCCCAACAGGAAGCAGAGTTTGCTAAACTCTCATCAGGTAAGCGGATTACTAAATCTGCTGACGATGCTGCAGGCCTAGCAATCGCCAAAAAACTGGAAGCTGAGACGAAGGGTCTTCGCATGGCTTCTAGAAACGCCAACGATGCTATTTCGCTCGTTCAGGTTGCCGAGGGTGGACTGAACGAAACATCTAACATCCTGACGCGTTTGCGTGAACTATCCATTCAAGCTGGATCGGACACAGTGGGAGATGCTGAAAGAGGCTATCTGTCACTTGAATACGAACAACTTGTACAGGAAGCTGATCGTATTTCGAATACGACAAACTTCAACGGACGCTCTCTCCTAAGAGGGGAAGGCTCTATTCTACAATTCCAAGTTGGTGCCCAGGGTAATGAGCACAACCGAATTGAACTTGATGCGGGTGCTACTGATGCATCGGCAGAAAATTTGGGTATTGGTGGTACCAATTTAAGAGATAAATCTGGCGCTCTTGATAACCTCCAAGTTATCGATGAAGCCATCGCTAAAGTAAGTGGATTCAGAGCGAACTTCGGTTCTATTCAGTCCCGCTTACAAACAAGTATTAATAACCTTGATGTTGCTGTCGTTAACCAGGAAGCAGCCCGTTCTCGAATTGAGGATGTGGATGTTGCCGACTCGACTGCCAAAGTTGCATCAGCACAGATTAAAAATGCTGCTGGTACTTCAACTCTCGCCCAGGCCAACCAAATTGGTCAGGGTGCTCTCAGATTGATCGGTTAATTGTGTTTTAAAGGTGTTTGATTTTCTTAAAGCCCGAGACCTCCCTTGGCGAAAGCCATGGGGGGCCTTTTAGGAGTTTGAGTAGTGAGTGATAATCAGTTACAAAAAATTCATGAACAAGCTGTCATTATGAAGCTTCTTAATGGCGCCAAAGAATCTCAGCTAGAAGCATTTATCTGGAGACTTGTTGGAGGATCAAAATACCTTGCAAAAGTAAGAGTTGAAGCCATCCGTAAACAGCGCGGTGACTTCATGATTGTACCCATTGAAGGACAGGAAGAATTAGTTCAGGAAATGCTTGTTGGTCAGAGTACAATCGATCTGTATATTCCAGATTCAGCACTTCTCTTTAGATCCACCATCCGTCAAACTGACGCACCTTTAAGGTATTACTTGAGTTTACCTGAGTTTGTTGCACAAGTTGAGCGTCGCAAAAATTTAAGATTACAAGTCTATGAAACTGATGAAGTTAAAATAAATTTTTCAAAAATGATGGTTGCAGTAAGACCACTGACCCAGCAATTTAATAAAAGTTGTTATGATATTTCAACTGGTGGGTTTTCTTTCATGGCCTCAAGAATGGAATCGAAGTTTTTTAGGATCAATGATCCGATTCGAACCATTGAGGTTTCAGTTGGAAATAAAAAATTTTATGTAAATGCTGAAATTTCACTCATAAAAGAAATTGAGCCAGACGAGTTTAATGGTCTGTCCTATAAGGTTTGGCGGGTTTGTTGCCGCTTTAGTCAAATAGAGCAGTTGGCAAAAAAACATTTAGAAGTTTTTATTATGGAGAAGATTAAAGAAGAACTTAGTGCTATATAAATTCATATAATGAAAATTTCCGCCATTTCTGACGTACATGTAAAAGTTCCTCATGATGAAGCTGATAAGCTTCTTTGCCGATTTTTGTCTCATGAAAAAGTTCAAGAATCTGATTACATCATCCTCCTTGGTGATATATTTGACTTGATGTGTGGCCCACATAAAGCTTATCTCGAGAAGTTTTCTCATCTTTTTGAGCTAATTGATGGATTGATTGGTAAGGGAAAAAAAGTTTTTTTTCTTGAAGGAAATCATGATGTCCATTTAAAAAAGCTTTTTCAATTTAAGTGGTCTAAAAATGAGATCATTCTCTCTCAAATTCCCATTGTCGAAAAAATTGATGGAAAAATTTATTATTTTTCTCATGGTGATGAGCATGAGGTCGATAATCTTGAGTATCAGCGCTATAAATCTCTTATTTTATCACCTCCACTAAAATTTGTAGCGAATTATTTAATGCCGTATTTTGTCCTCAATTATATTGGAGAAAGGGCTTCAAAAATGTCTCGGAAAAGAGGCGCCAAAGAATATAATGAGGAGATTGTTCGTCATCGATTTAGGACTGGAGTTGAATTGACAACAAAGGGTGAGTATCATTTTATTTTAGGTGGCCATAGTCACGTGAAGGATATCTTTCAATTTTCAACTCAATCTATTTATATAAATAATGGTTATGCTTTAAAGAGCAAATCGTTCATTTATATTAACAA
>CANEVK010000157.1 GCA_947442115.1 Bacteriovoracaceae bacterium
CTTTTTTCATTTTGGTTGAATTCGTAAATTTAATTTTCTTAATGGATTCTCCCAAGGCCCTTGCAAGCAACGGAGGAACAGCATTACCAATTTGGCGAAAAATCGCCGTTTGAGAACCATGGAAACGAAAATCATTGGGGAAACTTTGGCAAGCGGCTGCCTCTCGAGGAGTTAAGTACCTCGCCTCAATGGGATGATAGTAGCTTGTCCGAGCTGTTAAGATGGTTGGTGAGGGAGCCGTGAGAGGCAAACGCTGTAATCGTGTTTGTCTAAAACGATTTTCACGCAACTTTTTCCAATCAACTCCAAACCAAAGCTTCTTAGGTAGAAATTCTTTCTCATCGGCTTCATAACGAATTCCTCTACCGGCCGGAATATAAGGTAGACGAAGCTTATCTTGAGCTTTTTTAACTTCAGCCAGTTTTAAATCATGATTATAGATTTTGCCATCAGAAGCTTTGAGATTCTTAAAAGCTTCTTTAACAGTCACAATTTTTTTATCAGACCGCTCACCATGAGTCACCTCGGGGAAAAGGCACTCTCCCCCCATCACACCCATAATGATGGTTCGTCTTCTTTTCTCTGGCACTCCAAATTCTTCTGCCGAGAGGATTCTTGCATCCATGTTGTAACCAAGTTTTTCAAAATATTTAAAAATAGTCGCAAGAATTTCTTGATTTTTTTTCGCCACAAGACCTGTCACATTTTCAAACAGTATAACTTTAGGGCGTGTTAACTTTACGATGCGAACAAATTCTTTGAAAAGTTGGTTACGCTCATCCTCAACCACTCCCCGACCGACAGTTGAAAAACCTTGGCAGGGAGGCCCACCCACGACCATATCAACTTTTTGACCTTTGAGGAGCTCCTTCAATTTTTTTTCTTTGAGAAGCTTTATATCACCCAGATAAACTTCGGCCTCATGATGGTTCTGAGCAAAACTCTGAATCGCCTCTTTACTTGCATCAACTCCTAACAGACATCGATGGCCGGCCATTTCCAATCCACAGGAAAGGCCACCGCATCCGCTAAAAAGATCAATAAAAGTTAGAGAATTCTTTTTTTTCATGGAAACTCTTGGAAAAATTTTAAATTTACTCAATGAATAAAGTGTAGATTCTATCTCGCTCAACGTCTATAGATTTTGCAAACAAAAGATCGCTCTAGCATGCAAAAGTTTGGCATACAGAACACTATCATTTGTCCTATTTTACCTCTCAAAAAATTGAAAAAAATGTCATACAATATTCTTAATTCGACGATAGGTAATGACCAGAAACTCAAAACAAAAGGTTTGATTATGAAAAGACGTGATTTTCTAAAGAGTACTGTGCTTTTTGCTGCTGTATCAACTGTCATGGGTAAGGCCAGTGGATTATTCACTAATGCCCTTGCTGCTGGAGCAGTTTTTGTTGCCGAAGGAAAACTTGGCTATAAAAAAGTTTCTCCGCAAGCAAAAAATGGTAAATTATGCTCAACTTGTAAGCACTACAAAGTGAATAAAGAAGCCACTGCAGCTGCCGGTAAAGATGCCGCCGGTAACCCTATCCCAGCTGGTGAATGTACACTTGTAGCGGTAAAATCAGCTATGAAAGCTGCCTCTAACCCGTACGTACTAGATGCTGCTTACTGTAATATGTGGGCGAAAAAAGCTTAATTTAGTATCAAATCTAAAATGAACCTGAGGCCTTCCCTTGTGGAAGGCCTTTCTTTTTTACAGGGTCAGCCCTATCTAAATTACCGATGTTGATTTGTCAGAAAATTTTAGTTTCATTTAATCTCAACTTCTGGAATAACTGCCGGCGAAGTATGAACCAACCTTTCAGGAGTTATGGTGATGAAGCAATCAGCACTCGTTCTTTCGGCCCTTATTTCAGTTCCGGCCCTGGCTGGAGTTGATGTCATCTACGGAACTGATGATAGAAAAGATGTTTATGAAACGACTTCAGCGCTTCATCTTAAACTCGCCAAATCAACCGCTGGGATGATTAAAAAATCAATGTTTATTAAGGGTGCAAATGCCACAAGCTTTGATTTAAAAGAATTCAAGAGTCTTGAAAGAGCAGGCAACGTATGTACTAGTGAAAAATTCTCCCAACAACCCTTGGCCGCCATGTGCTCTGGCTTCCTCGTAGGACCTGATACTCTTATCACCGCAGGTCATTGCTATAATACTTTTGATCTCCCAGAAAACGTATGTAAAGATTTTGCCTGGGTTTTTGATTTTAATATGAAGTCTGCTAATCATAATCCAACAAAAAATTTCTCCATTAATAATATCTATAACTGCAAACAAGTTGTAGCCATTCAAAGAGACGCCTTCTATGATTTTGCAGTGATTAAACTGGATAGAAAAGTTGTTGGTAGAGAGCCTTTAAAATTTAGAACATCTGGAAAAATTAGTGTTAACGATCCGATGGTAGTGATCGGGCACCCAACCGGCCTTCCTTTGAAAATTGCAGGCAACGGAAAGGTCACAAACAATAATGAAATGACAAGATTTTCAACAAACTTAGATACCTTCCACGGTAATTCTGGCTCGGCAGTTTTTAATTCAACAACAGGCCAAGTTGAAGGCATTTTAATCATGGGCAAAAATGATTACATTCCAAGCAATCCTTCAAATCCTAGAAGCTGCAAGGTGAATAATATTTGTGATAACAATGGTAATAATTGCAAAGCAGGTTTTGAACCTGGGCCAATTCAATATGGTGAAGTGGTTCTAAGAATTGAAAAAATTAATACCTTTATTACAAAATCTCTTTTAATGAAATAAGCACTTTCTCAACAGGGAGTTCCACCAAAAGATCTTTTTGGCGGGAACTCTCTCCGCGAATTAAAAAGACCTTCGATTTCGGAATACCTAAAACCTCAGAAAAATACTCTCCTAAAGCTTGATTCGCCTCGCCATCTCGCGGCGGAGCTTTTATTTTAACTTTAAGCCTCTCACCATGAATACCTGAGATCATTGTTCTTGAGGCGCCTGGTTGGATATAGAGAAGAAGTAAGGTCCCCTCGCCATGATTTTTTAGCCATGATTCCATTCTTCAATGTTAACATAAAATAAATTCTAAAATAGCTCACAGGAAAAGAACCTATGAAAAAAGATTCACTTTTTTTCTCTTCAAAATTCTGGCCCATTTTTTGGACTCAATTTTGGGGCGCCATGAATGATAACGTTTTTAAAAATGCCATGGTTATTCTTATCACCTACAAGTCTTACTCACTCATGGGTCTTGGGGTTGACCAAATGGTTGCTCTTTGTGGTGGGATTTTCATCCTACCCTTTTTTATTGCTTCATCTATTTCCGGACAATATTCAGATAAACTCTCTAAGTCTCATCTCGTAATCTTCACCAAGGCCCTTGAAGTGATTGTGATGATTCTGGGATCTATAGGATTTTTAATCGAATCACTTCCTATCCTATTCACTTCACTTTTTCTTATGGGTCTACAATCAACCATATTCGGGCCGGCCAAGTACAGTATCCTCCCAGAACTCATTGAGGAGAGTAATCTTGTTAAAGGAAATGCCCTGGTAGAAATGGGAACATTTATAGCAATACTCATAGGGACGATTGCCGGTGGACTTATTATTGGTCTTCCTCAGGGGCCACAATGGATTTCTGTCTCTGTCATCGGAGTGGCGATTATTGGACTTTTATGTAGCTTAAAACTTCCCAAACTCACACCCGTTGAACCAAACCTAAAAATTGATCTTAACCTTGCTCGTTCCACATGGGATGTTTTAAAAATCAGTAAAAATATTAGAAGTGTTTTTATCTCCATTCTTGGAATTTCTTGGTTTTGGTTTTTTGGGGCCACACTTCTTTCCATCTTTCCTGTGTACGTTAAAGATATCCTCCATGGGAATGAGGGAGTGGTGACACTCTTTCTGGCCATCTTCAGTATTGGCGTTGCCATTGGTTCGATGATTTGTGAAAGATTTTCTCATGAAAGAGTTGAACTGGGTCTCGTTCCTTTTGGTTCTATTGGACTATGTTGGTTTGTGCTCCACCTCTATCTCATGGGGCAACCCTATGTAGCGACTGGTGAGCTCCTCACAATTCAGGCCTTCCTGGCGCAAAAGGGAACTTACTGGATTCTTTTTGATCTCATGGGTGTCTCCATCATGAGTGGTTTTTTTATTGTTCCTTTATACACTTTCATTCAAGTCAGAAGTGACAGAGAAACGAGATCAAGAGTGATTGCGGCCAATAATATCCTCAATGCACTTTTCATGGTGGGAGCGGCCATCATCCTTATGGTGCTTTTTGCACTAGGGCTTACGGCCGTCGATATTTTTCTTGTTCTGTTCATCCTGAATCTTTTTGTCTCCATTTATATCTACACTGAGATTCCAGAATTTCTTTGGCGTTTTCTGTGCGTGATTGTTGGAAAGATGATGTACCGGATGAATGTGTCAGGTCTTAATCATATTCCTCATGAAGGACCGGCCGTGCTTATTTGTAATCATGTAAGTTTTGTAGACTGGCTCATTATCAGTGCATGTGTAAAAAGACCGGTTAGATTTGTGATGCACTATAGTTTTATGAAAAACTCTCTCCTCTCTTTTTTCTTTAAAGGGGGAAAGGTTATTGCTATCGCTGGGGCCAAAGAAGATCCCGTTCTTATGGAAAAAGCTTTTGATAAAATTGCTGCGACCTTAAATGAGGGAGAGATTATTTGCATTTTTCCAGAGGGAAAAATCACTTACGATGGGCAGCTATCACCTTTTAGACCAGGCATTGAGCGAATTATTGCCAGAAATCCCGTTCCTGTGATTCCCATGGCCCTTAAAGGCCTTTGGGGAAGTTTTTTTAGTCGCAAATACGGACCTGCTGGAACCAACTATAAAATTCTTGTTCAGCGTTTTTGGTCAAAGGTTGATCTTATCATCGATGGGCCTGAGGCTCCCGAAATGGCAACGGCCCAGGCCCTAGAAGAAAAAGTCAAAAGACTTATTTCCGACTAGCAAAAAGTGAATAGAACGCCGGCACAACAATCAGTGTGAGAAGCGTTGATACAAGTGATCCGCCGATAATCGCAATGGCCATGGGTTTAAGAGATTCTGAGCCAGGCCCCAAAGATAAAGCAAGTGGAACGGCCCCAGCGACGGTGGATATCGTTGTCATAAAGATGGGGCGCAATCTTTGCGGGCAAGCATCTTTTAATGCATCTAACACCCCTAGTCCTTCAGAGCGTCTCTGATTAGTAAAATCCACTAAGAGAATGGAATTTTTCTTCACAATACCCATGAGAAGAATGAGACCAATCATGGAATACATATTTAAACTCTGGCCCGTAAGCCACAGCCCTAAAAAAGCGCCTGAAAAACTAAAAGGGAGAGCGAGAAGAACCGTCACGGGATCTCTAAAACTATTAAACTGGGCCCCTAAAATCATATAAGCAATGAGGATACCGAGTGCGAGGGCAAAAATGAGGCTTTGAAAAGTTTCTTTAAAACTCTCCGATGACCCAGACTCCACAAGACCATACCCCATCGGTAAATGTTTTTTGGCAATTTTTCTTACTTCCTCAAGGGCAACACCCTGAGATTTCCCAGGAACAATACCAGAGAAAATCGTCACAGCACGCTGGCGCCCTCGACGGTTGATATTTTGAACCCCAGGAAGTTCTTTAACCGTGACTACATCAAGAAGCTTAATCAGCTCACCACGGATATTTCGCACATAGATCTTTTTCAAATCATCAAGTCGATTCTCAGAGAGGTTTCGCATTTTTAATCGAATATCATTGCGATGACCATCCTTAGAATATTTACCCACAACGGCCCCACCAATGAGGGCATTAATAGTCGTTCCGATTTCTTGAACACTCACTCCATAAAGCTTTGCTCGATCACGATCTGGGTAAATTTTAATTTCTTGGATCGATTCTTTATAATCCGTATCGATGTCTGTATAAAGCCCCGCCTCTTTCATCTCCTGCATAGTTTTTTTAGCGGCCTGAACTAAGAGACTCCAATCTCCACCGGTGAGTGTAAATTCCACAGGGAAACCTCGCCCCGAGGCACTGAAGCCCCCTTGAGAAGTATCCTGGATAAAGACTTTGCCTTTATTAAAATTCTTATTGAAGTATTCACGGTACTCATCCAAAAGCTCAGACTGTTTTTTTGCTCTTCCAAGTTTACTATCTTTTGGGCGCAACTTATATGGATGAAGAGTCACAAACATATTTGAGACATTCGACTCTGATCCACCCATACCGCCAAACCCACCAATAGAAACATAAAAGCGTTTAATTTCTTTTCGTGAAGAAAAGTAAGTCTCCACATCTTTAGTCGCCTCATCAGTAAAATTTAATGATGAGCCATCTTTGGTTTTGATTCGAACTAAGAAAGAAGAAATATCTTGGGCCGGGATAAACTCTTTTGGGATCAACTTAACAAGAGCAAATGTTCCAACAAAAAAGAGCATTGAAAAGATAAGAGTTTTCCAGCGATGATTCAGTGACCAGGTAAGTGTCTTTTGGTAGCCAGAGACAATTCTATCAAAGAGATGATCAACCTTCTGACCGAGGCGAGAGCGCTTTGAGGTGTCTTCAATAAATTGAGAAGTTCTCATAGGAGTTAAGGTAATTGCTTCAATATAGGAAAGACCTACGGCAACTGAAATAGTTACACCAAACTGAAAGAAATATTTTCCAATAAGGCCTTCCATCAAGGCCACGGGAATGAAAATCGCCATGATCGCCACCGTCGCTGCCAGGGC
>CANEVK010000158.1 GCA_947442115.1 Bacteriovoracaceae bacterium
ATAGGTAGCTTTATAAAAATCAGTTACACTTAAAACAAAGACTGCCCAAAATTTGTGATAATTTAAAATGAGTATGAAGACAAAATTTCAAACTGATGTAGAGGTTCAAGGGATGTCCCTCGTAGGGGTCCTTGTCACCCTCTCCGTTCTGAGTGTCGGCATCATTGCACTCATGAATGTCCAACATCAGTTCTCAAGTACTACTAAAAATGTCGAAATCAAAGAATCCATTATCCAAGAGGCGACTAACAAAGTCGCTATTCTTCAGACCAACGATTATCTCAAAATTATGGACATCTGCAGGTTATACGCTTTGAATGGGACTGAACCAGGTGATTGCTCAAATCTCAACTCAACTAGCACCCACACATTTCTTTACCGTTGGTATAAAGTGGATGCTTTGTACAAAATATGTTTGGACATCACCTCATGTAATAAAATAGCTTCCGGAAAGATGCTCGAAGTCGCCGTTGGGGCCCATCACGAGGTCAACGGTAAAAGATTGAAAACGATTTTGAAATTTAGGAAAGCTAAATGAAAAATCAAAAAGGCTTTTCACTTCTTGAGACAACCATTGTGCTGGCCTTGCTAGGCATCGTTGGCATGGTCGTTATGAAAATCTCTGACGAAGCCTTTAAAGGTCAAAAAAAAGCTAATATTAAAATGGATATTCACTCTGATATGATTATCCAAGAAAATTTCCTTTCAAATTTTGTCAATACTTTGGATATGCATTACACATTTGTCGGGCCAGGACTTCCAACGACCTTAGGAACATTTGTCTCCCGCTTCCTGATCCCTCTCCCAAAAATGTGCAGAGATTTATCAACCCAAAATTGCCAAAACGATACAAGTCTCATGTTTGTGAATAATAAAACAAAGACAAATCCCTCGCTTGAGCTTTCTTGTAACTTTAATGCTCCAAATAATGCATTCCCAAATCCTCCTCAGTACCCCAATCCTAATAATTATAAAATTTTTGTTTTTAATGGTTCAGCTCAATCTTATGGGGTGAGCACTTTTAATCTTACACCCAGTTTTGCGAGTTCAAGCGGTCTCGCAGACCTTTACCAACCAGGTAAGATTGACCTTTCCGTGAATTCTATCCTTTCTGTTCAAAAAGGCAGTAAAGCTTCATTATGGAGAGTGGTTCAAGGATTACAGAAGTTGGCACCTCCCACGACACTGGCCCAGCGACTCAACATGATGATGTTGATGCCCATTTGCTTTAACCGCATTAACATGAATACCAATAATAATGTCTATTACTTATTTGCAACTCCTATAAAGCCTAATCATATCGTGCCAAATTATTTTATGGATCTTGAAACCGATCCCTTAAAATTAAATAATGTTGAAATTATGGCCTTAGGACGACTAGATTCTGATAAAACTTTCGGGATCAATCTCTGTAAATGGGACGATTTAACTGAAAAATTGACTTGCCCCACTCCACATGTATTTCCCAAACTACCAAAAGTCGAGTTGTCACGGATGGACCAGGAATTTCTTCTTCCTCTAAAACCAGAAAGTGAAATCAAGTGGTATGATACGGGGGCCAGTTGTTCTGATGCGATTTATTGTAATAATTCTGAAGAACCCCTGCTTTATGTCTCCTCACTGCCGCCTGGGCTAACGATCCAAAATTTAACCGGTCATAAAGAAATGCCGGGTGTACCAGATCTTTTGAGGGGTAGCTTTTCATTTCATAAACAGAACTATCTACATCGAATTCGTTTCCGGTTAAAAAAGGAGAATAAGCGACGTGATCTTTTCATCCGTTTTTACTAAGAAGACAAATTCTCAAAGAGGCCAGGTCGCTATTGGACTTTTAGCAACAGTGGTGATTGCCGGAGCGATCTATGCCATTCTTCAATTTAAAGATCGATTTTCCACAGAGGGGCATTCGCATATCGATAATATAAAAGTTCCCATAAATATTCGATCTGGGATTGAAACGATGATTGCGGCCATAAGACAAGCGGAAGTTGAATACTTAAAGAAAGTCACGATGGATTTTGGATGTGTTTCGGCCAATACCTTTATTGATGCTCTAGCCCTTGGCACAAACTGCATCGGTGGAAACTCTGCGACTCATTCTGACTTTGAAATTTTCGATGATGCTTCTGCACCTGGTGTTCAAGGGCGACTCTACCACTATGGGACAAGTTGTGACATTTCTCAAAACGCTGGTTGCGTGTCCTCAACAAACCACCCGGAAGTCGTGAGAATAGGTGTGCCAGGTTTATTTGGAACAAGCTCTGATCGCATTGGTGGATTGGAGTTTAGCTTTACACTCGTAAGTGTTGACCGGGTAAGTAAGACCTTAACTATAAAAGCGGTTGTCCAAAAACCTGATAAGGCAAAAAAAGTTTTCATCATTGAATTCAGAGACAGTAATACCAATATGGCCCACATGGACGCAGATGGAAAAGTCCGCCAATCAAATCCTAATCCCAATGATCTCTGTAAAGATCCTGACCCCGAGAGAAGACTTCCTTTCTCTGAGCTTCTTTTGTTTTATGAAAACGACTTCAGTTGCAAGCGCTTTTCCCAACTCGGTGGAGGAACAGGACTCACCTACTACCAAGGCCGATACTTTGCTTTCAGGCCGGCCGACGGTCAAGTTTTTGATCTTTTTGAAGCTTCAAATCCCTTAAGTCAAGATTTTCAAGTGACAGAAACAGGCCATATAGGAACTTTGAAAGTCTTTCCTGATTACAAGAAAAGCATCCTACTTTCTGCTGATGACATCACTGTTATTGATGATCAGATTTATTATGTCCGAGGCCAGGGCAGTGATGTTGGCATTTATGCACTTGTAAACCCTAATGATGAATCCAATCATAGCCTTAAAGTTTGCGATCTCGGTGGCCTGGGATGGAGCCAGGCCTATGTGGGACTGGCCTCAAAAGCGTGGAGTGATCGATTAATACCTGAGGTACCGGATAGTGAGCCCAAAACAGCCACTTTTTATTTGAAAACTTTTTCTGGTGACCTCTTAACGGCCGTCGTTTGGCCCGATCAATCGACCTTCAAATGTATCGTCCTAAAAGATGGTGCCATTCAAGAAGATGAAAATAAACGCACTTTTGGATTTGATAAAGTGGTGACAGATAAGGCCTTTGCTTTTTGGTGAGAAAAACCTCATCTTTTAAAAGATTCAACACTCGCCACAATCCATTAAGCCAGATCAGAAGTCACTAAAATCAATTGCAAGTATGCCGGATTAAAAAAAACTCATATAATAATAAAATAAAAGAAGGGGCATCCAGTATGAAAATATTGCTTATTATCATTTTCACCTTAACCACAAGCCTGGGCCATGCCCAAATATCAGATCTTAGAGGTCAAAGATACTGTGAAGTCTTAATCGGTGAAGGAAAAATTTTAAAAGGAATTAGCCTTGATGTGTACAACTCCATCGGTCTGAATTTATGTCCCCAGGAACAATGGGAGAAACTAAGTGAAAAGAAAATCAAGAAAAAATGGGATGCGGATTTTGTAAAGCTCAATGGCCCAAGATTTTGGACCATGGACTCCATGAAAAGTACTCTTTTAAACCCAACCATCGTAGACTTCAATGGAATTGAAATGCGCAAGGCCGGGATATTAAAACTAGGATTCAAAGATGTCTTTGGTAAACGCTCGGTTTACAAAGAAAGAAAAGTGAGAAGAAATTCTGTTTGGATTTTTAACTCTCAAGAACTCGTTTATGAATTAGTTTCACCAGATGGAAAAGTTTATATCATGCAGTCATACAGCACAGAAGTGAAAGACCTGACTCTGGAAAGTTTAAAAGATCTTAAGTCTCAATTGAAACTTCCTAAGGGATGGACATATCGGGCTCGTCTTTTAACTGAGGAGCTAAATGTTCCCATTCCACAGGGTCTTGCCACTGTGATTCAGGATGATTTTTATAACAGTTATACACTTATTGAGTGAAATATGCCCGAACTACCCGATTCATCGGGGGGTTCAATTAAACTTAAAGCAAATTGCGTGTTTGAGAATGATAGCCAGGCCCTGAGCGATCTCGTCACTTCACATATTTTCACAAGATTTAGCTGCGCTTGTCTTCGACCATGTCATTTAATGGAATCAGTCGGACTGGTCGGACTCGGTTATCCAAGATTATTAAAACTGAATTTGTCACGGGTAGAATAAGGAAATTCACCAGAGTGGTGCTTTCTGATTGCATATCCAGGATAATTACCTTTTCTTATGGCCTCGATGAAATCGGTTTTAGACATGACAACTTTCTTTCGGATGTCCAGAAATTCGGTATTAGCTCCAGTTTTGTTTTCTTTGATCTTGATGACAAAAGACTTAGGCATTCGCTTGATACTTTTCTCACCCTTGTACTTTCTAGTGTCTTTCAAATGGTAAATCTTAAGAATATTCCCCATAATATAAATATACCATGAAAACTCTGAAAATATTCGTTTTGCTCATTCCTATTTTCATCTTAATTTACTCAACTTGTTTTGAGCCATTCCAGTTAGAAAACACCTTTCATGAAGTCACAATCGGGAAAAGTGGCAAGAGCTTATTGGTGGCCCATGTAACAGATCTCCATACCGACGGTCTTGGGACAATCGAACTTAAACTGATGGATTCCATTCGCGCTAGTAAACCTGATATTATTTTTATAACAGGAGATATCGCCACTCCCGGTGGAACTGCCAAAGGTTATGAAGATGTACTGTCTAAACTAAAAGCTCCACTGGGTGTCTATTTCATCCAAGGAAATTGGGAATACTGGGAGCCCATCAAGGAATTGGGCCTCATTTTGAAAAGAGCTGATATTGTTGATCTTACAAATAAGCATCTCCATATTAAAGATGATCTTTGGCTTGTGGGACTTGATGATGAACAAGCTGGATCGCCAGAAGTTGAGGTGTATGAGAAAGTACCAAAGGAAAGCAAAATTCTTTCAATTTTTCATTCTCCGGTCTTATTCAAATCAATCAAAAACAAAACTAACCTTGCATTTGCAGGTCACTCTCACGGTGGCCAGATTCGCTTACCTTTTTTTGGATCACTATGGACACCTGAAGGAACAGGCAAATATGATTCTGGTTGGTACAAAGAGGGAGAGGCGAACATGTACGTGAGCCGTGGAATTGGAAATTCAATACTGCCTATTCGTTTTAACTGCAGGCCTGAAGTCGCCTTTATCAAAGTTAATTATTAATAACTGTCTAGTTTGACTGGATAACTTGGGTATCTTGACTGCACACTATAGTATAGTGTACTATAGTGTCGATGGGTCAGTTTAAATTCGTTGTTTGGTTGGCATACTGGTATCTTCAAAATGAGTCGTTCGAGTTCGAATGGGACTCTGCCAATATGAATAAAAGTTCAACTAAACACGGTGTAAGCTGCGCCGAGGTTGAATCAATCTTCTCACTTAAGATGGCCGTACCAATTGGTCGTCAAATCAGTCCAGAGGTTGATGAGGAAAGACTCTGTGTCGTCGGCCCTGCTATCACAGGTAAATTTATTTCTGTGGTCTTTACTCTTAGAGATGGAAGAGTCAGACCTATTAGCTCGCGCATTGCGAGTAAAAAGGAAAGGAGGCTCTATGAAGAAGTCCGCAAAGCGCTTGAAGGCCTATGACAAGATCGAGTTCGACAGCAAAGAAATCATTGAAGGCATGAGTCGCCTTAAGGGCGCTCGCAGAAAGCCAACGAGTATTGCTCTTGAAGAAGAACTCCTGAAAGAACTCAAAGCTATCGCATCTAAGCGTGGTGTACCCTATCAAGTTCTGATGAGGCTCTTGATAGCCGAAGGCGTGAAACGTCTGAAGGATGCTGCCTAAACAATGCCCGAACTACCCGAAGTCGAAACAATCAGGCTCCAACTCTCCCACTATCTTCCTTTAAAGATAGAAAAGATGTCATTTACTCCACAACTCAAACAAAACATTCTGCACACAAAACTAGATTTAGAAAAAAAATCAATCATTGAAATTAAACGCAAAGGTAAGATGCTCGACTTTATCTTTGATGATGGGTCTCATCTTCTCTCCCACCTCGGCATGACAGGGACCTGGCTTATTGGCGAAAAAATTAAAAGTGGCAAACACACTCACTTAACTTTGAGTGGCGCAAATCACACCCTTGCTTATGATGATCCCCGACGCTTTGGTCACATGTACTATTACTCAAGAACTGAAGCAGAAGCCAAGCTGGCAGAACTGGGATTAGATCTCACTGATCCAGATTTTAATCTTGAATATCTCGTTCATGCTATCAAGCGATTCCCTGATCGCGCCCTCAAAGTCACTCTCCTCGACCAAAAGCTTTTTGCAGGCTCAGGAAATTATATTGCCAACGAAATCTGTGCCCGAGCTGGCATCCGTCCGACTCGCAAATGTCGTCTTGTTAAAAAGGATGAATTCCCAAAAATTCTTAAGGCCATTACTGAAGTCCTGGCACCGGCACTTGCCTCTGGTGGAACAACTTTTCAAGGGGGCTATCGAGATTCTTCAGGTGAGAAAGGCCAAGGAGTTGATCATTTAGTGGTGTTTTATCAAAAAACTTGTCAGCTTTGTCAGAAGACGCAGGTGAAAAAAATCATCCTCGCCCAAAGAGGAACTTACTATTGCCCTAACTGCCAAAAATAAATTAAAGCTGACTGCAGTCTACAGTTCCTCTTAA
>CANEVK010000159.1 GCA_947442115.1 Bacteriovoracaceae bacterium
CTGGAATGAAAAACAGGCCCAAAGATCAGTGGCTTCAACTCTACAATATCTTGGTTTGGACACGAGTGTGAAGGCGATTGGAGCTCATGCCCGAAGAAATCAATTGTCCAAAGAAGATTACAGAAATTTAAGTGAAAATTTAGTGCAGAATTTTTGTACGAAAAATTTAACTGTGTTTTCCATCAAAAGAATAAAAGATTCTCTCCAGTATTATTATGAGAATCCCCAAGACAACATCTTGCCTTCAGTCAAATCATCTCCATTTGTGACAAAATTATTTGTGACAAAAACTGAAAGTGACCAGGCCCTCTCAAATGAATTTGATCAGGCAATACAAAACTTTAAGGCTTTTTGTTCTTGGGGTGGGGATGTTTCAGATTATAGGCTCATGTCTCCCTACCTTAAAAATAAATTTATTATGGCCTTTGTTTTAAAAAATTTAACAGGTCATCAAGATTTTTATGATTCGAAAACTCAAAAGACGACATTAAGTGAGTCTGAAAATACGGTTCAGGTTTCATGTCGTGATCTCATTTGCCGAAAGACGAGTTTAAAGACTTTTAAAGATAGTTTCCCCCTTTCAATGGGGTCTACAGGGCTTGGGTCTGATCTTAATAAATTATATTGTTTTCATTTTAAAAATATTGAATATTCAGCAAGCTCTACCATTCCTCAAGTAAAGAAATGGATTAAATCAATGGAGCTTGAAGACCCTATTTTTGAGACCTCCTATTTTATGTCTCTCATGACGGGTGTTCCAGACCCCATTTTTGGTATTGAGAACTATCGTGAGCTACCTTTTGTTGCCAAAAGCAGTATGGATGAGAAATGGAGCAAGTGGTCTGAACAAACTCTCAACCATTTCTCTCTTGATATGCTTTTTGAAGATTCTTTGAAAATTAAGGTGAGACAAAAAACAAATCCAACTGATTTAAGACAAAATGGTTTTCATCTTGATTTTACGGTGACTCTTGGGGAAATGGATAAGGTTGTAGACAATTCAGATAAGCTGGCCGTTTCATTTAATCTAAAAATATCAAAAAATTATTTACGCTACATGAAAACGAAGTGGGCCAATTTATCTTCAGAACTAGATCAGGAAGGCATAAATCTTTTCAAGGAAGAAGTTTCTAAGTATGTGAGTATCCAATTAAAAGAAAAGGAAAAGTTATTCCAGCAAAAAGTTTGGAGTGATGATTTTCCTCGATTTGTTACGCAAGAACTCATGAATCAGCTAAACATGTATAAAGGTCCGTTATTTGATAGTTTTCAAGACCAAATGCTTCACATCCCTGTGAAATTTACTTACGGCATTTTTGCTCTCAATTATTTGCGCTATAAATCTGACGTTAGCTCAGGTCGATTGAAATTAAATTTATAGACATTTCTTCATAAGAAAACTAACCTCGCCCTTGACTTATTCTTAACATGAACCAATTTCTCATTATGGCAAAAAAAAGTTCTGGTTCCAAATCTGTTGTGATTAAAGCCTCTGACTCTGAGCGGTCCCCTAAGCGCCCTGACGTCATAGAAATTCAGTCCGATGACGATGAGATCATTGATAATCTTGCGACTCAAGAAGATTCTTACTCCGTATCAGTTTCAAATTCCTTACCAGTCATAAGAAAAAGTACTGATCTCAAGGTCCAAGATCCGCTTACGCTTTATTTAAAAGAAATTGCTAGACATAAGTTGCTCACACCTGAAGAGGAAAAAGAGCTAACGGCCGAACTTATTAAAACCGGTGATATCGAGGTCGCCAAAAAACTTGTTTTGGCGAATTTACGATTGGTTGTCAAAATTGCCCTTGAATATAAGAATGCTTACAAAAATATTATGGATCTTATTCAAGAGGGAAATATTGGTCTTATGAAGGCCGTATCAAAATATGATCCCACAAAGGGAGCAAAGCTTTCTTATTACGCTAGCTGGTGGATACGATCCTATATTTTAAAATTTATCCTAGATAATTTTAGATTAGTTAAAATTGGGACGACCCAAGAGCAAAAAAAATTATTTTATAATCTCATGCGCGAAAAGCAGCGACTGATGAGTTTGGGAATAGCTCCCGATGTCAAGTTACTTTCAGAGAGCCTGGGTGTTTCTGAAAAAGCTGTTATTGAAATGGATCAAAGATTAAGTTCTCAAGGGCAGGAAGTGAGCTTTGATAAACCTCTTGATGATGATGCGAAGGGTTATACGCTTGGAGATATTATCGGGGACAATGAGGATTCCGTGGAGTCAAAACTTGCTGATCTTCAGAATTTAGAGATCCTCCAGCAGCACTTAGGTGAATTCGTCAAAAATTTAAAGCCTAGAGACCAAGAAATCTTTAAAAAACGACTACTTACTGAAATTCCTGAAAGTCTTCAAAGTATTGCTGATCAATATGGTGTTTCTCGAGAGAGGATTAGGCAGGTTGAAGAGCGCTTGATTGATCAATTAAAAGTTTACATGTCTGAGTTTCTTCGATAAAACCTAAACACATAAAATAACGAGGAAAATGGTAGCAATAACGCTTACCTAGACCTTGTACTAGGTTTCAAAGTCAGTTTGAAACTTGGGCAAAGGAGACAAAACATGCTTACTAAAGAAGTAACAGCAGAAGTCGTAAAAAAGTTTGGAGCAAAAGCTACAAACACTGGTTCAGTAGAAGTGCAAGTGGCCCTTCTTACAGAGAAGATCAAGGCCCTTACTCCGCACTTTGAGAAGAACAAGAAAGATCACTCAGGAATGAGAGGTCTTATGAAGATGATCGGTCAACGTCGCTCTCTTCTTAAGCACTTAAGCTTAAAAGATGACGCTCGTTACACGAAGCTCATCACTGAACTCGGAATTCGTAAGTAATTTAAAAGGGGCCTTTGGGCCCCTTTATATTTTGGTTTTGATGAAATTGACGGAAGCGTTTTTAGAGATAAAAAGTAGAATGAATCATAAGTCATCCTTCTCTTTATCTCTCAAACTTCTGAATCTCATCTCACCAAAAAATTAAATATAAATATTTCCCTAGCGACTTTTATCGCTGGGATCCTCTTCTTAGGAGAAGCTATGTTGAATAACAAAAAAGAATTTAAACTAAACTACGGTGGCAAAGAAGTGACAGTTGAAACTGGTCGTCTTGCTAAGCAAGCTGATTCGGCCGTTTTAGTTTCTTGTGAAGGAACTCAAGTTCTCGTTACTTTAGGATGTGCTCCTGAAGTTAATGATGGGCAAGATTTTTTTCCACTTCTTGTTGATTATAAAGAAAAATTTTATGCTGCTGGAAAGTTTCTTGGTGGATTTCTCAAAAGAGAAGGCCGACCTTCTAATGCAGAAATTCTTATTATGCGTTTGATTGATAGACCACTCAGACCGCTTTTCCCTGAAGGCTTCATGAATGAAACGGTGTTAATGGCACAAGTTCTTTCGATTAAAGTAGAAGGTGGAGATCCTGAAGTTCTTGCTGGTCTTGGAGCGGCAGCTGCTCTAGCTATCTCAAATGTCCCTTTCAATGGTCCAATGGGATACGCAAAAGTTGGTCGTGTAAATGGTCAATTCGTTCTTAATCCAACTAAAAAACAACTTGAAACTTCTGACCTTGAACTATTGGTTGCGGGTTCAGAAAATGCCATTCTTATGGTTGAAGGGGAGTCTAATCAAATTTCAGAAGCGGATATGCTTGCTGGTATTATTTTTGGACACGAATCAATTAAGGAGTGGTGTAAGCTCGTTCATACAATGACAAAAGAAGTAGGCAAGAAAAAGCGTGAGTGGATTCCTGCAACACCAAATGCTGTTCTTATGCAAAAAGCAGCTGAGGATTTCAATAGTGATGCTCGCTCAGTTCTTTCAGTTAACGTAAAACAAGATAGAACGGCTGCAACTAATGCTCTTAGAAAAAAGATTAAAGAAGCTCTTAAGTCAAATCCGTCAAAATATGCTCTCACTGAAGACACTGATTTTGGTAAGGAAGCTGCCAAAGTTACAGATGAAATTCTCTACAAGCTTATGCGTGCTGATATCATTAATGAGAATAAACGAATTGCCGGCCGCGGTTTAAGTGTTGTTCGTGCGATCGAAACAGAAACTTCTGTTTTAAAACAAGTTCACGGATCATCTCTCTTTACCAGAGGGGAAACTCAAGTCATTGCTGCTGTTACTATCGGAGGCAAAGAAGGTGAGCAGATGGCCGATTCTATTCACGGCGTGACTTTCGATAAGTTTTATCTTCACTATGCTATGCCACCATTCTCTGTTGGTGAGGCCAAAGGCTATAGAGGTGTTGGTCGTCGTGAAATTGGTCACGGGAACCTTGCTGAACGTGCACTGAAGAAGGCCATGCCTTCTCAAGAAATTTTTCCATATACAGTACGTGTTGCCTGTGAAGTTTTAGAATCTAATGGTTCGTCTTCTATGGCATCTGTTTGTTCAGGCTCTATGGCGCTTATGGATGCTGGTGTCCCTCTTGTTGGACCAGTTGCTGGTGTGGCGATGGGACTCATTAAAGAAGGTGAAAAATATAAAATTCTTACTGATATTCTAGGTGATGAAGATCACTTAGGTGACATGGATTTTAAAGTTGCCGGAACTGCAAATGGTATCACGGCCATTCAAATGGATATGAAAATTGCTGGTATCTCTGAGCAAATTTTCAAAGAAGCACTTGCTCAGGCCAAAGAAGGGCGGATTCATATTCTTGGAGAGATGTCTAAAACGATTGCTAAAAACCGTGAAGGTTTCAAAACAGGTGTTCCACAAATTAAAATGTTCAAAATTGCTCCTGATAAAATCGGTGCACTTATTGGACCTGGTGGGAAAAATATCAAGGGTCTTCAAGAGAATTTCAAAGTTACGATGGATGTTGCTGAAGATGGAACTGTAAAAGTTCTAGGTGTTGATGTAGCAAAAATCGATGAAGTGATTGCTCTGGCCGATATGCAGTTAAATGGTCCTAAGATTGATGCTATTTACAAAGGTACAGTTGTCACTATTAAAGAATATGGTGCTTTTGTTGATATCGTTCCTGGTCTTGCTGGTCTTGTTCACGTTTCTGAAATTGCTGATGAAAGAGTGAATGATGTGAATGAATATTTAACTGAAGGTCAGTTGGTTGATGTTAAAGTTCTTGAAGTGGATCGCTTTGGGAAAATTAAACTTTCAATTAGAGCAGTAGCTCCTATAGCAAAAAAGGCTAAGTAGTATGGTTGAGGTTAAAGTCATAAAACTTCCTCACTATGATTTGAGCTTTGAGCTGCCTTTTTATGCCACTGAGGGAGCTGCAGGTGCTGATATACGGGCCTCTCTTCCTGAAAAAAAATCTTTAGTCGTGAGACCCGGGGAACGTTTACTCGTTCCTACGGGACTTTCGATGGAAATTCCAGTTGGGTATGAAATTCAAGTTCGTCCTCGATCTGGTCTCTCTCTGAAGTCTTCGCTCATGGTTGTTAATTCTCCGGGTACTATTGATTGCGATTATCGTGGGGAAGTGAACATCATTATTGGAAATTTTGGCAAAGAGGACTACATCATTGAGCACGGCCTGAGAGTGGCCCAACTTGTGATTTCTCCTGTTTTGCAAGCAAAGTTTATAACAGTAGATGGTTTATCTGAAACTCAACGTGGCTCTGGTGGCTTTGGTTCCACTGGAACTCGATAAAGAAAGGATTTATTATGGATTTAAAAGTTCCTTATTCAAACATTACGGATAAAAAACAAGGTTTTGATGCTGCTAAGAAGCTCATTCCTGAAGTTATAGCAAAATTTGGTGTGAAGGCCGATACAAAAATTGATGATGCTCAATCACTTATAGAGGCGAAGGGCACTGGGTTTAGTGCACATATCAAATTTACTGAGACAGAAGCCCAAGTGAAAGTTGACCTCAATTTCCTTCTTAAGCCGCTTAGAGGAAAGATTTTAGAAACAATAGAGAAGCAAATAAAGAAAGTTGTATGAGTGATTTTAAATGCACCTTATGGCCTTCCGGAGAAGTGCTGGAAGTCAATTCAGAGGAATCACTTCTTTCTCAATTAAAGAAGGCCGGAAAAAAAATTAAATCAAGTTGCGGAGGCTGTGCCTCTTGCGGTGATTGTGTCGTGGTTATTAAATCTGGTGAATTGAACCTTTCCCCACAAAACTTTGAAGAGTTAAGATTGTTAGGAAATGTGTACCACATAACCAAAGAAAGACTTTCCTGCCAAACCAAAGTTCTTGGCGATGTAACGATCGATATTTCCGCCCATGATAAGAATGCTTTCACTGGAAAAGGTGAGAAACTGGTGCAAAAAAGCACCGGCACGATCCTGAAAAAGCGTGAAGAAGTGGAAAAAGCGGTTAGAGAAAGTGAGGAAAAAAGTCGGGAAAAACCAGCAGATGACTGGTATCGTCACTGGGAAAAAGGATCTGAAGATTCGGATAAACCTAAGAAGCTTGGTGGTAATAAGAAGCCTAAAGCTTTTAGTTTTAATGATTCAGATGGTTCAGAAGAAAAAGAATAGTAAGGAGAAAAAAAATGTCTCAGACCATGACTTCTGCAAGTTCTGTTGAAACGGCAGATAATAAGTTTCCAGGACAGATTAAGTTTATTGTAGGGAATGAAGCCTGTGAGCGTTATAGCTACTACGGGATGAAATCAATCCTTACCATCTTCATGATTCAAGTTCTCTTGTTTCAGGAAGCAGA
>CANEVK010000160.1 GCA_947442115.1 Bacteriovoracaceae bacterium
AACCTCTGATCTTAAGCCTTGAGATACAAATAAACATAATGTGAAAAGGGCAAAATATTTCATGCAGGACCTCGCTTAAGGATCTATCGGCGAGATTCTGCAAAGGTTTAAAATCTTTTTAGCGTGATGTGAAAATACAAGAGCTTAGCAAGAATTTAGTCAAAGGAGATTACTTGATAATTTCGATTCTCTTTCGGTGTTTCTATTTCAAATTCCTCGCCCACCTTAAGACCTAAAAGTGCTGAGCCAATAGGAGAAAAGACTGAAACTACGAGGATAGGTATATTATCAACCGCCAAAAGAGTACCACCTGATGTTGGGATGAGAAAATAATGCTTCTCTAGATTGAGATACTTAAGTTGAACCAAGCTTCCAATGCAAACTTCCGTTGATTTGGACGCCAAATCCAAATCAACTTCTTCAAGCATCTGAATTTCTAATTTTAGGTCTTCTACTCTTTTAGCTTCTGCAGAGGCAAGATAAGAGGCTTCAAGGGCACGTGTATCATATTTACTTTCGGCCTTAAATTCTTGATCAGTGGCAAATTCACGAGTTGCTTTGGAGGCAGACTCTAAAGTGGCCAACTCATTTTTCATCTTACTAATCAGTTCATCTAGAATTTTTTTTTTCAATTAAGCCCCATGGCACTTTTTAAATTTTTTGCCAGAGCCACAATGGCAAGGATCATTTCTTCCAATTTTTGGCTCCATTCGCTTAACTGGCTGAGCTCCATGGATATTTCCATCTTTGAATTTCCACTCTCCATTATGCTTTTGAAATGAAGATGTTTCATGATGTTTCAATTCAGTACCAGACGTGCGGTCCTTATAATGAGCGATAAACTCCACCACACCAGAGTCATCTTCGACCTGCCCTTTGCGTGTAGACTTAATTTGTAGCCCTTGCCATTCTGAGCCTTCCGCCCACTTTAGGGCCTCTTCTTTATTAAAAACTTCATGCTTTTCATTAAGTTGAGTTTTATCGATATAATCCATATCTTTCAGAACATAAGCGGAATAGCGAGATCGCATCATGGCCTCTGCTGTTTGAGCCTTTTTAGCTCCTTGAATGAATGGTCCACAGCAATTCTCAAAACTTAGTTTATGACTATCTAATACTCTACATGGGCAATGTGACATATCTCTCTCCTATGAATTTAACTATTATCAATGTAAGATCTTAAATATTCAATGCAAGATAAGAAAATTCCTCTCCCTATTGATTCATTTAGAGAAGATATCTTAAATAAGATACAAAGTTTCTCAACTATCCTTATTAAGGCCTCACCCGGATCTGGTAAAACGACTCGCCTGCCTTGGGCCGTGGCCAGGCAATCTCATAAAAAAGTCGTTGTCTTAGAGCCACGACGACTTGCTGCAAAGTTAGCAGCGGAACGGATCGCCTATGAAGAAAATTTGAGATTAGGTGGTGAAGTTGGCTATCATTTTAGATTTGATAAAAATCTTTCTGAAGAAACGAAGCTTCTTTTTTACACTGAGGGCACCTTTCTTAAAAAATTAAAAACCGATCCTAAATTACTTGATGTAGGGGTCGTTATTTTGGATGAGTTTCATGAGCGCCATTTAGAAACTGATATGGCCCTGGCCCATCTCAGATCACTCCAGACAGAAAGAGAAGATTTGAAGATTGTGCTTATGTCCGCCACATTAGATGAAAATCTTGTTCATATCTTTAAAAATCCTATCATTTTTTCAGTCGAAGCCCGACTTCATCCTGTCGATATCCATTATCTTCCTAATCAACCTAGCCTCCTCAATCAGAGTCTCGAATTAAAAATCAGAAATGCTTTAGATCAAATACCGTCTGAATCTGATGTGCTTATTTTTTTACCAGGCATGAGAGAAATTCTAAATATTCAATCTTACCTGGGGGAGAAATATGGCAAAACATCTATTCTTCACTCAGAAATCTCTAAGGAAGAGCAGGAATTTGCCTTAAAGCCCATGGCGCATAGAAAAATTATACTTGCCACAAATATTGCTGAAAGTTCAATCACCATTCCTGGAATACGTGCTGTCATTGACAGCGGCATCCAACGAGAAGCTGTTTATTCGCCATGGAATGGTTTAAAAATGATTGAGGATAGGCCTTCAACAAAAGCTTCGGCCATTCAACGAGCAGGTCGCGCAGGAAGAACAAATCCAGGAGTCGCCTATCGACTTTACTCTAAGCAAGATTACGAAAGTAGAGAAGATCATCAAATCCCAGAAATATTCAAAGCTGACTTAACCGAGGGATACCTCATCAGCAAACAACTCAATACTCATTTCCTATGGCCGGCCCCACCACCTGAGGAGAGATGGCAAAAAGCAAAAAATCTGAGCTACCTTTTAGGATTTACAACTGAAGAGGAAAAGCTCACAGATATTATAGAAAAAGCTGATCATTACCCTGTTGAGAAAAAAATTGCCAGAGTTCTATTAGAGGGAGAGAAGACTAGCCGAGAAGAGAAAAAAAAACTTTTAAACTTTATCTGCGACATATTGGAAAAAGACAGCTCCGGGAAATTGAAGCAAAGACTGCATTTCTACCTTAAAGAGGAAGGTCAATGGAGTATTCCCTGGGAGCAATGCCTACTTGCAGGATTCATCGATCAAGTGGCAAAATACAGAACCAGGCAAAATGATTTCATTCATTTTTCAGGAAAAGTCATTAAACCTCATTCATCTATAAAAAATCTTCAAGATGGATTTTATCTGCTGTTAGATATCACTCAAAAGCAAGAGGCCATCCTTGTGATTGCGATTGAGGAAGAGTGGCTTTTTGATCACGCTCCATTTCCCTTTAAAGATGAAGAGTCTGTTGTTATCGAACCACATTTCTCCCTAAAACTTATGACGAAATTAGGAAGTATTCTGATAGATGAAAAAGTTTCACCCATAACCTTGACGAACTTGAATCAAACAACAAAAAACAAAATTATTGAGATTGGAAAAAATGTTTTTGCCAAAAGATGGCTTGATTGGAAGGAGACTGAATCTTTCAATCGCTATCTGCTCTGGTCAAAAATAAATGGTGATAAAGAGATGCAAGATCCACAGTTCTGGGATTATGTGGAATTTAATACTGAATTAAACTGGGATGGGTTAGAATCTTATTTCAAGACGCTGACACTTTATTATGAATTAGAGGAAAAATTACCTTTTGATATAAAGCTTGGCGGGAAAAAAAATCTCAAAATATTTTATCCCTACAATCAAAATCCATATCTTGAAGCGCCCATTCAAGATTTCTATGGCCTAAAAGAAACACCAAAAATTTGTGATGAAAAAATTGTTCTAAGCTTACGACTCATTGGCCCCCATAAACGACCTATTCAGGTGACTTCAGATCTGGCCGGATTCTGGTCGAAAACTTATAGAGAAGTCATTAAAGAATTAAAGAGAGATTACCCAAGACATCACTGGCCTGATGATCCGAATACGGCCAAACCCGTTCTGCTCAAACGACAACTTGATAACAATTAAAGTCTTTGGGAGCCTTTTTGATCCCCTATATATTTAAAGCGCGGGACACGCTGACCTTGGAATTCAACGTCCTCTAGAAACATAGTCAGGGGTCTCACCCAGTAAGGAGATTCCTGATTGTCATAGAGGCACTCATAAAAAACCATCCACTCTAAAGTCTCAGAGTGTTTGACCAGATTAATAACAAGGTAGTTTTTACCTTTATAGTGTTGATAAAGACCACCTATTTTAATTTGATTAACCAAGCTTCGACCCTTGAATGAGTTTAAAGATCCCCGCCTGAGCGGGGACCAATAAAAAATTACTTCAATAAACCTTCTTCTCTCATCGCTTTAAGAACTGATGGTCTTTCCATAACTCTGCTCATATACGTATTCAGATTAGACCACTGGCCCATATCCATCCCAACGTATTTTGCCCATGTCATACATGTAAACATATAGGCATCAGCAATTGTAAAATTATTACCCATTAAAAAAAGATTCGTGTTCATTTTTTCAGAAACAAAATTAAACTTTTCTGTCAGGATTGTTTTAAAATAATTTTTTACATCTTCTTGAGTCTGAGTATTAGTAAATTTTTTATCAGTAGAAAAAAGAGGTGAGAAATTCTTATGAATTTCCATTGAAATATAGTTCATCCACTCAAGAGTACGATATCTTTCAGTTGTTCCAAATTTTCCAAGAATCATCCCATCATTTTTTTGATCCGCAAGATATTGAGTAATAATGGAGCCCTCTGTTAAGATTTCGCCATTATCCATCTTAAGAGCTGGCACACTACCTTGCATGTTTATTTTTTTATAATCACCAGTCATACAAGTTTTATCAGATAAATTAACGGCTTCAATCTCGTAGGCCATGTTGAGTTCCGCCATCACAATGTGAGTGGCAAGAGAACAAGCACCTGGACTGTAATACAATTTCATAATGACTCCTTTAGTTTTAAATAAGCCGATATTTTGCCTCTGTAAAAAAAATTGTCCAGTAGCACCGCGTCCGCAATTCCGACAAAAATGCTTCCATGGAGAATTCTTCTCTTGCTTCAAATAATGGAAGTTCTTGAAAAAATGAGTAAACTTGAGCTGAGGAAGGAATGATTTAATGAAGGACTATAATTGGATTGCTGATCTTGCGACTGAATGCAAATCTTATGCAGATTCATTAGGTTTTTATTTTTCTAAAGCCATAACAAAAGTTGATCTTCCTTATATCTCAAACTCCCAACTACGTCGTTCATGGGCGGTTCTTGCCAGGGATGTAGTCCACGTTGGTTTTGATGAAGAGGGAACTCTCCCACCTGATATAGAGGCGACACTTCAGTCGCTTGAATATTTAGGCATTAATAAACTTCAAGAAGATATGGTGGATGAAGAAAAGTTAGCTTCCGCCTTGGGAAATGTCTTAAAAAATTTGCTAGAGACTATCGGTGATCATCCAGATATTTTTGAGATACTTGATCAAGCTGATTTAATCGAAGATATGGTTGGAACTATTGCTAAAAGATATGTTCCTATATTTAAATTATTTCCAGCTTTTTCTAATCAAGCGCTCTCGATTATCCCTTACTTAAAAGAGCCACTTTTTACAGCACTTTATGAACTTCCAGAAGAGCAGCATCAACGTTTGACTCAACTGACCCATAAAGTTATGCATAGATTTTATGATGAACAAGTAAGACCACAGCTTGTCATCACACTTCAAGACAATTTAAAGGGCAGAAATCTTTTACTTCCCCTCATTGATGAGGCCGTTAATCATTTACCTGCTGATCGTTGTATGACATCTCTCATTAGTATTCTATGCACACCTCGAGAAGAACTGAGTCAAGGTAGAATTATTTCAATTGTTCTTCAGGAACTTGGTGGGATGTATGTAAAACTTGCTCAGGTTCTGGCCGAACTTGCTCCCCCTTCACTGGCCAAGGAACTGCGCCATCAACAAGATAAATTAGGCGGAATATTTGGTAGTCAGGAAAAATCTTGGAAACATGTACTCAATATAATAGAGCGCCCTTCATGGTCAAACCTTAAGCAGTGCTTGAAAATTCCCAATGGAATTCAAAATGCATTCGCTGGTGCCTCGGTGGGAGCCATTTATGAATTTGAACTCACTGAAGAAGGAAAAAAACAATTCCAAACCAAAGGGTCTGTTCTCTTAAAAGTACAACGACCGGGTCTAACCTTTTTATTTGAAGAACAAAAACAAACTCTGCTTTCAATCCTTAACCATCTTGATGAATCTCTCGGTAATAGCGAACTCAGTCCCAATGATCAAATTGAAGTTCGAGGGCTTATTACAGCTTTAAAAAGAACGATCATTAATTATGCTGCTCAAAGTATTGGCGAGCTTGACTTTAGGATCGAAAAAGAAAATGCAGAAAAAGTAAGAAAAGCTCTTCAAGACGAATTCTCACTCCAGGTTCCTGTTTATTACCACGTTGAACAAGATGTTGTTCTCATGGAGAGAATTCGCGGTGAAAAAATTACATCAGTCGTGAACTCAAGATATCTTGAGAGAATGGGCATTTCAGATATTGTGAGTGAAGCCTACCTTCATATGATGTTTCAAAAAGGTATTATTTGGGCGGATCCTCATGCTGGTAACATCCTCTATGATGCAGACAATTTACAGGTTAAACTCATAGACCTTAACCCTTGCTTTGAGTGGGACCAGGCTACAGTAAGAGAATTTATTGCTTTTCTCTACCGACTCATTTTAAGTGATCAAAAAGGAATTTTTGAAGGCCTAAGTAAACTGGTTGAAAATCCCGAGGAGCTGGAGTCTGAAAGAAGTCAAAAAATCATCAAAGAATTTATTACGAATGGCAATCAAGGTGAATTCATCCGCTACTTAAGTGAATTTGTGAGACTCCTCAGTGAAGCTAATATTAATCTTAGAATTGAAGTTCAAGCGGCCCTGAGAGGCTTATCTCAAGTCTATCTGACGGCCACAGCGATTTCCTCCCGAAATAATTTTGGACAGATTTTACAGCGTCAGTTTGGCTGGAAAACTCTGATTAAGCTCGTACTTGCGATTGGCCCCTTTAAAGTCTTACGCTCACTGCTT
>CANEVK010000161.1 GCA_947442115.1 Bacteriovoracaceae bacterium
CTCACAAGAAACAGTCGGGTGGTTCGGGTCAATTTGGTAAAGTTGCTGGTAAGATCAAGTTCCTTACAGATGAGCGTAAAGAGCGTGAAGACCAAGTTTTCCGTATGGTTAACGAAATTAAAGGGGGATCGATTCCTAACGAATTCATTCCTTCTTGTGAAAAAGGTTTTAACGACGTTATGAACAAGGGACCTCTTGCAGCGTTCCCAGTTATTAACGTTGAAGCTTATCTCCAAGACGGTCAATCCCATGATGTGGATTCATCTGACCTTGCTTTCCGTATTGCTGCTCGTATGGCCATGAGACAGGCCATTAAAGATGCGCAACCAGTTCTTCTTGAGCCAATCATGAAAGTTGAAGTTGAAACTCCACAAGACTTCCAAGGTTTTGTTATCGGAGATCTTTCTTCTCGTCGTGGTGTGATCCTTGGATCTGAAGCTACTGATACTGGAGATGCGATCATTAATGCTCACGTTCCTCTTTCTGAAATGTTCGGTTATGCGACAGTTCTTCGTTCAGGTACAGCTGGTAAAGCTGGTTACTCAATGGAGTTCGCTAAATACGAGCCATGTCCTGCTTTTGTTCAAGACAAAGTCATGGCAGAAAGAAAAGAGAAGCTAGCTGAAAGAGACTAGTCTTTAGTTCGACAGATTTAGTAAACAAGGGCCAGGTTTATCCTGGCCCTTTTACTTTTTGTATAAGTTTTACTAATATATCCCTAAAGGATTTATTATGATTGAAACTTCTCAACTCCAGGTTCTTATTGCCCTGTCTCATAATGAGAATATTTCCAAAGCCGCTGAAGAGCTCAATGTCACTCAGTCTGCGGTTTCTCAGGCCCTTAAAAATCTTGAATCAAAAGTCGGCTTACCGATTGTTTCCAGGCAAGGTAAATCAGTCACTCTGACGGATAATGGAATGAGACTAGCAAAGGTGGCCAAGCAATTTTTTAAACGAATTGAAGAGACGATTGAGCAGATTCATTTAGAGAACCATGAGATTAAAGGCAAAATTCAAGTGGGCTCACTTTATGGTCTAGGCAAGACTTGGCTTTCAAGTAGAATGCTCGATTTCTTGAATCATTATCCGCAACTGGAAGTTAAAGTTTCGATGGATTTCCCAGAAACACTGATAAAGAAATTTGAGCAGCATGAAATAGATTGTTTAATCATGCCAGAACATCTTGTTCCGGCCTATGCAGAAAAAAAAGACCTACATTCAGAGTATACAACGCTCGTTTTCCCTAAAGCTTTCAAAATTAACTCAAAATCAGACTTAAAAGAGATTCTGTCTCATCCCATTATTTTTTATGATAATCATGATCCCAATTTTTTTAGATGGTGTAGGGAAAAATTTGGAGTTGTTCCTCGGCATCTTAAGCCAAGATTAGTTGTCAATTCATTTGGTCAAATGCTCCATGCTGTTGATGAGGGTCTAGGCATTGCAGTTGTTCCCACTCATGTTTTAAAGCGATCGATCCAGCGAGAAAATGTGGCCACTGTAGGCAAAGAATTTGAAGTCTTTTCAAATAAAGTTTCATTTGCTTATCACCCTGATGATGGGGATAACTACAAAATCAATGAGCTTTATAAATTTCTCTTAAAGGCTGCACGTGACATATGATTTTTGAGGCCAATAGTTTTATAAAATCATTGCCTCGAGATTGGTTGAGCGTTTATCCCATCCTCAAATTTCATGGATTCATACCTACTTTAGTTGGTGGCACTATTAGAGATTTTCTCCTTTCTGGTCATATTGGAAAGGATCTCGACTTTGAACTTAGGCATCCGACAATTGCCTTTAATCGTGACACTTGGAAAACTCTTGGGCAATCACTCTCGAAACTAGGCAGGATTTCTTATCTGCCTTTTGAAGTCATTCGACTGGACTTAAATCAGGTTCAATTTGAGTTTTCACCACCACGACGTGAAATTTTTTTTAATGATTGGCATTCTCAAGGGCATAGTAATTTTGAGGCCCAGTTTGATTTTCAAATGGAGTTTCGTGAATCAGTTCAGCGTAGGGATTTTACCATAAATGCTATGGGCATCATGTTTAAGAGCTCTAGTGATATTGAGTTTTTAGATCCACTCTCAGGCCTAGAGCATCTTGCTTTAAAGATTTTGCATCCTTGTGGAGAGGACTTTCAAAAAGATTCGGTTCGCTTCTTGCGGGCCTTTAGGTTTAGGAGAAAATTAAATTTTGAATTTAGTGCAGATCTTGAACAAGTATTAATAAGCATGCCCTTGATAAAAATAGGGGCGAAGTATTTTTGGGACGAATTAAAAAAGTCCAATCATCCCTTAGAGATGTTTCATGATTTATTAATGTGGAAAACCAAAAAGATCAACTTGATCTTACCTGTTCAGTTTGAAGAGCTCATTTTGAAATGGGATGAGTTCTCTTCCCTTGTGACTGAACCTTGTGAGCATGATTATTGGATTATAGCCTTGGAGTGGGTTGGTCTTTCATCTCGAGAGTGGCAGCTGTTTTTTAATTTGGGAGAGGAACAGACTGGGCGATTAGTTAAATGGGTCAATTTATCCAAGCATTTATCAAACATTTCACCTCAAAGTTTCAAACTTGAATTTGCATCTGTCTTTGAGTCAGATAGCTTTAAAATTATTTTTGACTGGTACTTTATGACTAAGCATCTTCTGCAGAAGAAAACCACGGGAATGCTTTTAAATTTTATTAAGATGAATATTCCCGTCTGGAGTCATATCTTCGAATTAGATCTTCCTAAAGATGTGAAGCACATTGATCCCCCTCGACGATCTCAATATCAAGTGTGGAGCTTATGTCAGAGTTTGTGATTTTTAATTATGAGCATCCTCATGTCGTAAACCTTGATGTCCGAGAACAGGTTAGAGATATCTTTTTTGAGTCATCGAGTAAAAAAGATTTTAAAAACCAAGAAGAGAAGGATTCATTTCTTTGGAAATATCTAGACTTTTATCTCACTCATTATTCTGAATTTGCTTGGGTCGCCTTGAGTAAGAAAAAAGTTCTTGGCTACATCATTGGGATGCCGTTGTCGTCTGATCCAAAACTTTATGAAATTCAGCCTCATATGAAAAAATTTGAAAATCTTTTCTCAGAGTATGGAGCGCATCTTCACATTAACTGCCATGCTGATGCTCGCGGAATGGGTGTTGGATCGAAGCTTGTTACTCACTTCATGAGAAAGTTAAAAGATCATCATATTCCTGGGGTCCACATTATCACTGGCCCTGAATCAAGAAACAAAGAATTCTATCGAAAACTAGGTTTTGATTTTGAGTGCGAGCGGGAGGGAATGTGCTTTATGGGAAAGAAGACCTAAGTACTTGATATCTCATTAAAGGTCAGCAGATATTTTATTTGAGACTAGGTAAGGATCAACCCATTTTTCAAATAAACTTTGACAGTTTTAGTCAACGAGTCATAACCTTTTTGGATACTGTTTAAGAGAGGAAAAATGATGAGGTCGTTACTATTGTTCTTAAATTTATTATTCTGTGTTTCGACTATAGCGGCTGTTGAAATCACTCCCACCGTCCTCGTCAATCAGTCCTTGAGTTTTGCTGACGATCTAAATTTTGCAAATCTAGAAATTGCCATTAACAGACAACTAACTTCATATGATGTTCAGGGCCTAAGTGGAGACATCAAATTTGGTAACAAAGTTTATCCTAAACGAGTTTTAAAAGATTCACTCATTCAGCTTCAAAAGATGGCGACAGAAACAAAGACATGTCTGCTCACGAGCTCCTCTGAAGAATGCTATAAAGTTTTAAATCAGGAACTCAATGCTAGATTTACTATTTATCGTCCGGTTCCAAGTAAGAGTGAAAGTGGTTACAAATCAGAATTAACGACTAAATATACATCTTATTATTCTCCAGATTTAACTGGTTCAAGAGTTCCTACGGAGCGATTTAAGCGCGCCATTTACCGCCGGCCAAAAGAACCTGAGCTTCAAAATTTCACTCGAGTAGATATTGATTACAAGGGTGCACTATCAGGTAAGGGTTATGAAATTTTTTGGGTTGAAGATTCTTTCTTTGATCTCTACCTTTTGCATGTTCAGGGCGGAGGCAGGATGAATATTATCAATCCTGATGGGACTAAAGACATAAAGTATTTAAGCTATGATGGAAAAAACTCAAGACCCTTTAAAATGATTTACCACTACCTTATTCAGAGTGGTTATTTAAAACCGGAAAATGCGACGATTGATAATCAACGTAAGTTTCTTAAAGAGAATCCTCATAAAGAAGAAGAGGTCTTTGGAACTTGCCCATCATATGTTTATTTTAGAGAATCTGAAGAAGAGCCCTATGGGCTGGATAATATACCTCTGACGGAAGGTCGATCTTTGGCGATGGATTCTAAAATTTATCGCACCACCGGGATCATTAATTTTGTAAAAACCAAGAGGGCAAGTCATCTTGGCGATGATGGAAAAGTGGTTAAAGTACCATTTTCCCGCTTCTTCATTGGACAAGATACTGGTGGGGCTATTAAAGGCAATGCCCGATGTGATCTTTATTTTGGTTATGGGCCTTTGGCAGAAATGACTGCTTATAATATGAATGATATGGGTGAGCAGTACTTTCTTGTATTGAAATAGTTGCTGAGATTTTACATTTCAAAATAGTGCAGGGATGTCGCCTTTTTTTCTTTTTGGCTATCGAGATCAAATAAAACAATGACCTCAGTTCTTGTTTGAGGGGCAACGTTGTAAATAACGAGATCACTATTTTCAGAAATAAGAAAAAGTCCTTTTCCCGCTCCACCTTTACCATCCATCTCCGTTACAGTGACTGATTCTGGAGAATAATTTCCCTCCAGGTATTGGAAGATTGTTTCTTTTTTGAAGACCCCAAAGGGGTCTTCAACTGAAATAGCAAGATAAAGACCATCTGTTGCAAATCTTAATTTTCCTTTTTGCTGCTCTTCTAGCACCACTCTTTCCCTTCTGGATTTATGGTTGTGAAGTGGATGACCCTGGCCATCAACGGGAGCATCGTAAATAGCATTCATAAGTAGCTCTTCAATCACAATTTGTGCTCTTGAGCGAATGGAGCTTTTAACGCCAAAATCAGTGAGAGCATCAATAACTTTCTGATTGATATTTGATCTCTCGTTTGAATCACTTACATCAATTTCTTTGACTTCTACGCCCCAGTTTAAATATTTCTCAAGACCAAAAATATCTCCCGTCGTCATCTTTTTAACAGTTGTGGAAATACTTTTTATGTTTGAATTCCTGTCTTCTTCATTGGTCGCGATAATATTTGAAAGGAAGGGATAGTTTTTTATTTTAGTAATGTAGCTTTTAGATTCTTCTTCAGTTAGCAGGACGATTTTAATATTTATCTTCTCGTTGGCCACAAAGTCTGCAACTTCAAGCATATTGGCAGATAAAAATAGGATTGAATGTGATTGATTGAGAAGAGCAGACTTTACTTCTTCAATGGTTTTGGCCATCTCAACTTTGACACCAGTTCCACCAAGAGCAATCTTCATCATATTTCTTAATTTGGTGTTAGCTTCCGCCACTAGGACACTTCGACCTTCGATCGTATCATTTTCTTTTTTTAACGATTTAACAGTAGATAATGTCTTTTGAATCAGTTTGAGCCCGTTTTGAATGGGGGCCCTATTTTCTTCTAATGACTTACCCTCTAGAAGCAGTATCGTATTTTTGATGAGTTCATCATCGACTGAAGCCAATTTATCAATTAAGCGATTACTTTCAGAGTGCATATTCTCAAGTTTTTTCAAACTTAAGGTGAGTTCTGTGTTTTGAACTTTTAGTTCGTAAGTTCTTTTTTCAACTTCTTCTTGGAGAGTTCTGTTGAGAATTTCAAATTGCTTGGCCTTAACATTGGTATTTTCAAGTTTTTGACTAAGACTCAAGCATAAAAATTTAAAAATGATCTGCTCTTCGTCTGGAGATTCCGCCTTAAGTTCATCCATTCTAATTTTTAAGAGTTCGCATTTACCTTTCGTCATGACATCAGCATGACATTTTTGCTTGGTGATAATACTCATCTCAC
This sequence comes from Bacteriovoracaceae bacterium, assembly GCA_947442115.1. Lineage (GTDB taxonomy): Bacteria > Bdellovibrionota > Bacteriovoracia > Bacteriovoracales > Bacteriovoracaceae > Peredibacter. The sequence continues at coordinate 6,048 of CANEVK010000161.1, forward strand.
CAACAATTTCACCCTTTTGATAAAGATGAGCGATGTGTTCCTGATGGAGTAAAATCTCAAGCTCACCTGTTAGTAAAATAAAGAGGTGAGTGTTCGTATCACCCTGGGTCAGGACCTTATCCCCATCATTAAAAGATACGACTTCGCTAAACTGTCCAAGTTTTTGGCCGAGGTAGTTGGCCATTTCTTCTTTGAAATTAACTCTCTTGAATAATTCCAAGAGTTCTTCTTCATTTAGAAATGATTTTTTAGCACTTTTCATTTGCTAGATTTATCGGACAATTTTAAGTCTTACCTGAGAAATCTCTTCTTTAGACTGGATTATCTGAATCAAAAAATAGACAGGATATGTCGGGAATGTCAGTCTTTATTTTTTCCATGAGGGCCTTGATACCAAATTTTTCAGTCGCATGGTGTCCCCCTGCATAATAGTGAATCCCGGCCTCGATAGAGTCATGCCAGTTATACTCAGAGATTTCGCCAGTGATATAGGCATCTA
>CANEVK010000162.1 GCA_947442115.1 Bacteriovoracaceae bacterium
AGTGCCGCCCTCAACACCACGTTTTATATTTCAAAGGTGAATAGAAAAGTTTCTGAGCTTCTTCCTTCGGTCATGATTCCCTCAGTCACTGTTGAGATTGCCCCTCTGATTAAGAAAGCATTTTCCGTCGTGATCAAAGGAGAGGTCGTCTGGAGCTTTGAGCCGTTTGAAACAGACAACGCCTATTACATGCCAGGAGTGAACCCCTCGATCACTTTTCTTCCGCACAATGAAGAATTTCGAAAAGCAGGGATGAACTTCAGCTTCTGGGATGTGCCGATGGTCGCGGCCCACGAATACGGTCACCATATCTTTCAATCAATTCATCCGGGTCCGATGAATGAAATGAGTCTCAAGAGTTGTTTCGGCAAGTTTCATGCACTCAGTGAAGAGACTGAAGTCGTCCCTGAAAAGCGCGTGGTAAAAATCGATGACGTTCTGGGAGCATTGAATGAAGGGTTCGCTGATTTAGTTTCGTTCTATTCATTAGACGATAACGAAAGAGGGCTCAAAGGGGTCAACTGTCTTGAGATCACTCGTGATGTGGGATCGAGAGTCTTCGCCGACGGAAAACCGAAAATTTTCAGTTCTCTAGCTCTGTCGGAATTTTTCTCCGAGACCGTAAGTCCACCTTCTGAATCCTGCGAGACGGCGAACTTTCAAGGAATCCACCACATCGGAGCAATTTTCGCTCACAGCACGGATCGTTTACTTTCAGCTTCGACGGATACCAAAGATCAAAGGCTCGCAATTGTTCTCAATTGGCTTCAGGAAATGAAGTTAAGACAAAGGGCGATGAAAGCATTAACGCCGTGGGAGTTTTTGCAGGAATCATTTAAGCTGATGGTTGATGTGATCGTCGCAAAAACAGACTCGAAGCTTGATCCACCGGAGTGCGAGATCATGAAAGAGATCTACCCTGGAATGGACGGCTCGTTCCCAGCTTGTGCGCCCGTCAATTAGATCAAAAAAAAGCCACCCGAAGGTGGCTTTAAATTTCTTTTCTAAAGTGGTGCCCCTTAGCGGAGGACTTTCGAACCAGCATCATAGAAAGTATAGCCCAAGGTAATGATTTTACGCCTCTATAGGTTCATGCCTATAGGAAGCACTTTACTTAAAGCGATCTGACTGAGAAGCATCATAAAGATCAATAACTTCTTTTGCATAAGGCTCACCTTTCTTCCAGTCGTTGCAGGCACGAATGACATTAAATAGATTTCTTTTTTTCTTTGGGATTGAAGAGAATTTGTAGGAAAGCCATCTGATTCCGGCAGCAATGCTAATCACAGGATCTTCTAGATCATGTCTCTCTAAATCCAAATAATGATTTTTTCAAAGACATTTTGCCTTTTCTTCTTACGCCTTTAAGATCGTTACGAGTCCAATTTGTGATTTGCATAAGTCCGTAGGCAGAACTAATTTTTGATCTAGGATCAGCTTTGATTCTAAAACTGGATTCAACGGCAATGATTACTTTAATCAGAAAGGGATCAAAATCCGATGGTAATGTAAGCCCCATGTCTTTCCAAAAATTAATCCAAAAATGTATGACGGAATCTAGTTCGGGCTATTCAGCAAAGCCAGAGACTTTCCCCAGTCTCGTATTATCGTGCTCACCATGCCAGTAAAGATATAAAATATTTTCAGGGAGAAGTACGTACTTCACTCCCCTATTCTTCCTAAGATGAGCCTTAACGTAATATTTAATTCCGGTCTCGGAAACTTTAAGATGCCTCGTAACGACATGATAACCGGGAGGGGCATCTTCAGTGTACGTGGACGTTTAACTAAGCTCATACTTTAAGCAGCATCCCTTTCTGCTTCCCAAATATCAAGATTCACCTGAAGATTCATCCACATCCGAGGAGAAGTATCTAAGACATGACCTAAGAGGACCGCAAAATCTGCACTCATGGCCCGTTTACCATTGATGACCTCGCTGAGCTTAGTCTGCATTGTGGAAACCTTGATTTTCCCACCTGTGGCCTTACTTAGCTTTTCAGCAAACTCTAATTGAGTCATGCTCAACTCATCTAGCCACAAACCCTTAAGGATCTCTCCTGGGTGGCTAGGACGTCTTTCGATATTTTGTCGTTTAAGTTTCATACAATTCTCCGTAGTCTAATGATAGTTTTCAATTTTCACATCAAAGAAATCATTATCTTTAAAGATGAAAGTTATTCGCCAACCGCTAATTTTATTAATATCAATCGCAAATTCATTTTTTCTATTCCCTTTCAGTTTATGTAATCTAATGGAAGGAGGAAAACCTTTTTTTTGGAGTTCGTCCAATGAAGTCACTGCATCCATTAAATCCAATAAAAAGATTGCACGCTGCCATAGCTCAAAAGGCATTTTTTTGGTTTTGCCGATATGAAAAAGATCAAATGCTATTTTATTTCCAAACTCTTTAATCACTTTAACCCCACTCTCCAACAATACCGCATTACGGTATAGCAGTAAACATTACATTCCCAAAAGGAGTTACACATGTTGAAAATGAATTTTAGTCCATTAATGAAGGTTGAATTGGATAATGCAATCGATGTAATTTTGATGCTTTACAAGTGGGATTTAAATAAAAAAAGCCTCTGAAAATGGGTTAAATTTTCTGAGGCTTTTTTATGAAGCCCCTTAGCGGAGGACTTTCGAACCAGTATCATCGAAAGTATGGCCCAAGGGATCGATTTTTCGTTTTCCATGACGATCACCATAGAATAAATCTCGAACTAAAACAGACTGTTGATCTTTTTTCTGTAATTGATATGCTTAAAAACTGGTGAGGGATTAAAAATGTGCCCGCAACGACACTCCCTCTCCAGAAACCCTCCCTTCATTCGAAGGATGTTTTCTGGCTCCAATACCGTAAAGAACTTTCATCGATAATGATTCTGAGAATGTCTTGTAGAGAATTTCTGTTTTGAAATAGTGCCCCCCCTTAATAGCCTAACACTTTCTTTTCAATAATTTTCTTTCTCCATAACTCGTCCACTGCCAATATTAAAAGTCTTATGTTCAGCCCATAAAAAAAGCCACCCGAAGGTGGCTTTAAATTTCTTTTCTAAAGTGGTGCACCTTCGCCGACAATCTTCGAACCGCAATCCTGCAAACACTTGATTTTTAGCTCCATCAGTCGAATTTCAATCGTCCAAAGAATCCTTTCTTAAATACTGAATGACTAAGTCATCAAGGTTGATTCCTTGATGAAATGTCCATTCTGGTAAATCAAAGGAAACAAATTGAATCCAAGCATCGTTTGTATAAATAATATATTGAAACTTCTCCATTATATCATATTCTTCTTCAGGGATTGCCAATCCCTGACATGATTCAATAGCAAATTGAGTATTCCAAACTTTGAAAGTTCTAAGTTTTGTACTTTCTCTAACTCTAGGATTCTCTCGAGTTACTAAATTACCAACAACATTAGACCCCATCCCTTCTTCAATAATTTTAAAAGGATAAATACTATCTATCTTTAAAACATGGTATTCATCTGGTAGAGAATCATGATTTCTTTTGAAGAAAAAATAGATACTAAATTCCGTATAAAGCTGGTTCATTAGCCATAATTCATTACTTTGCATAACTGGAGTCTGCCAGACTTCAAAGTCTATGGAATTATCCAGAATAGATTTATATTTCATGGATACCTCACTTTCACTTTAGTTCCTTTAAGTGAATATCTTGAATCTCCTTTAGAGGCCTGAACCTCTATTGTGTCTTCATCGGGACGCTTAACGACAGTTGTTCCGTCAGGCAATAATTTCTTTTCTGTCCCATCTTTAGCCTTTGAATACTCTCCTTCAATTTTATCAAAATCCTTTTGACGTTGTTTTTCGCCACCTTCTTTATCATAGTTTCTTACTCTTCCATTTTTATTTTTTGAAGTATCTTTTGTTTTCTCAGAGATAATTCCAGCTTCCTTAAGAGGCTTCTCAAGTATGTCATGCTCTTTTCTGAGGGTTTCTATCCCCCTTTCAATTTCTTTCTGAACATCCCGATCCTTAGAATCCTGAAGAAGGTCTTGAAGATCAAAGAATGCCTCCCAATTAATGTATTTTGCACTCAATACTGCTGCTAGTAACAAAGCTCCCGCCAAAGGATATCTACTTATTGCTGGTGTCAGAGTAATTGTTCCTACCACTCCATAAAGAGGAGAAAACGAAAGGGGTTGAATCGACTTATCGTTTGGATTCGCCAACAAAGAAACCAGGTCTAAAACTTCCTGCTTATTATTTTCTGAGTTTATCTCTCGACCTGAACTAGTCGAAAGCACTCTCACCTGGATATAACCAATACCTCTAAAACTTTCCTCGGTAACAAATCTCGCATATACATTGTTTGAGACTTTAGACCAAGGCGTGTCACCCTTGGCTCGAGAACGAGAAGTTGTATCAATCAGTTCACTAAGCTTGCCATAGTCATAACCCACCTCACGAAGCCGATCCCTGAACTCCCGCATCTCTCGGATTCTTTTTCCGAGTTCTCCAAAACTTTCCTCCAAGTTTTCAACACTGGAATTAAATGATGGCAAGATCCCAACTGATAAACTTGAGGCCTGGTTCCATCTTCGCTCTAGCTTGATAAAAATCGATTCCTTAAGTTCCACTTTATGATGAGGAATCACACTATCAACCATCTCTTGTCCCAACTTGCCAAGCTCTTCATAAGAAAGACCATTCTGAATTCCCCAGGAAACCATTTGAATTTCATCTGCAAAATACTTCGCAGGGGCAAGCAAGTTCAACTCTCGGATGATTTTTGCTCTCTTACCTTCCAATTTGCTGAGAGAATAAATATGACCTTCAGGACTCGAAGCTGACGATTTCATACAGTAGGTCATTACAGGAAAAGTATAGTCTCCTGAAGAAAGAACTAACTGACCTTTTGAATCATAGGTGAATAAAGATCTTGTTGTCTGACGAGGGATAAAAAGGGGGGGCGGAAGCTTTTGAACAAATGGATAAGCGCTTCTCTCTGGAGGGTCGATGGGACCCTCTTGTGACAAGATTTTTTCAAGACTCGGCTTCATCTTCTGAAGTACAAGTTCTTTTGCCTCGTCACGACTTGCTGGTAATTGAGAACACGAACTCAAAAGCGATAAGCATATTAATAACAATACTGTTTTATTCATCCTCTCATTTTACTGAAGATTAAAAAGAATAAGAAGGGTAAAAAGGTGGGCAGTAAGAAATTAAGCCTAATAACTATGCAGTTTTTCTTTTCTCAGAAATTAATTTTTTTGCCTGCTTTTGAATATTTGAGTACTGAGCATGAAGCTCTTCAAGTCCACCTGGAAACAAAAGCAACGTAGGGTCAAAGTTAAAAAACACAGCTATTTTTGAAGCGACTTCAAGCCCAATAGGTCTTTTATCGTTTTCCACTGCACTTAAGTATTTTTCACTAATTCCAGTGATCGCACAAAGCTCAGCTTGTGAAATCTTAAAGTTTCGTCGAAAAGATTGAATAATCTTTCCTGCTGTGTCTTCTTTGTGTAAAAATAACTTCTCTAAATCTTTCATTCTATTTTCCTCGTTATGAGTAATCATGCTCTGGGGTAATTCGAACAACTTTAACAGTAACTATTTTGTCTTCGACCTTGTAAATAATCCTTCCAGAAAAGCTGTAACTACTTGCCCTGTATCCTGACCACTTTCTAACCAGATCGTGATCATTCCAGTTATTCAGACGACTCCCTTCTCGTAAAGAATCTGGGCCATGCTTTTTTACTTGCTTAATCCAGATGCTTAAAACTCTTCTATCATCTTCCGACAAAAAACCACTCTTCAGCAGGTCCCTAATTTCTTTCTCGCACTTTTCCGTAAACAGAACTTTCCACATTGGAGCCTCGTTATCTATAAAGATACCTTATCTTTATAGATAAGTCAATTTGTGTCCAAAAAAACGGAATCAAGAAGACCTTATCGAACCATAGAAGTAGTTGAATTTGATGGAGTGAACCTAACCCGAATCTAACCCGATTCGATTTGAAGCAGGATGAATGTGTGAGAGTTTTGGGTCTAAGTCATGGATAGTGGGCATAAAAAAAGCCACCCGAGGGTGGCTTTAAATTTCTTTCTTAAAGATGGTGCCCGCTCGCGGAATCGAACCACGGACACAGGGATTTTCAATCCCTTGCTCTACCGACTGAGCTAAGCGGGCAATATACTGACTTCTAAAAAAGAGAACTCTAAGTTAATGTTTCAGAGAATTTTCGTCAACGACAATTCAAGAAAAATAACAAGATGACTGATTGCGACAGGATGAGACCATGCCTATAAAAGTTGTTTGCACTGAACTCACTCTTGCCTCCTTCCAAGTTCATGCACTCGCCTTCATTCCCGCTCTCAAAATCGATACTCCCGTGAAGAAAGAATGGGCCATCTTCACTCACGGATACACCTCTCACAAAGGCG
>CANEVK010000163.1 GCA_947442115.1 Bacteriovoracaceae bacterium
CTCGTGGTCAAGAAGCGTTTTGCGAAGTTGCTCGTTTATTTAAAACGAGAGAAAGATGTTGCTGACATCCAAAAGAAAATTACTGATGAAGTTAATGATAAGGTTAATAAATACCAGCGAGAATACTTTTTAAGAGAGCAGTTAAAAGTTATTCGTAATGAACTTGGCATGGATGAAGATGATAAGGCCAAGGACATGAAAAAAATTCAAGAGGGAATTGAGCAGGGTCATTTACCTGAAGAAGCAAAAAAAGCAGCCCTTGAAGAGTTAGAGAGACTTGAGTCTATCCCAGATTCATCACCAGAATATAACGTGACTCGAACTTATCTGAACTGGATGATTCAGCTCCCTTGGGAAAAAGCCACAGAAGATAAAGTGAATATTGAGGCTGCCAAAAAATTACTTGAAAAAGATCACTACGGATTAGAAAAGCCCAAAGAAAGAATCATGGAGTTTTTGGCCGTAAGAAAACTTAAACCAGAGTACGATGGGACAATCCTGTGTCTTGCTGGTCCTCCTGGAGTCGGGAAAACGTCACTTGGTCATTCGATTGCCAAAGCGCTTGGAAGAAAGTTTTATCGCTTCTCTCTTGGTGGCATGAAAGATGAGGCCGAAATTAAAGGTCATAGAAGAACGTATGTGGGGGCGATGCCTGGAAAAATTATTCAGGCGTTGAAGCGAGTTGAAGTGAATAATCCAGTTATTATGTTGGATGAAATTGATAAGATTGGAAAATCTTATCAGGGAGATCCAGCGTCTTCACTTCTTGAGGTGCTTGATCCTGAACAAAATAAAACATTCATTGATAACTATTTGGATGTGCCTTTTGATCTTTCAAAAGTTCTTTTTATTGCCACTGCAAACTATATTGGGGAAATTCCAGAAGCTCTCCTCGATCGAATGGAGTTAATTGAACTCTCTGGTTATACCATTGAAGAAAAACTTTCAATTGCCACCAAGTGGGTGATTCCAAAACAACTCAAAAAACACGGACTAGTCACTAAAGAGTTCACATTATCTGCTCAAGTCCTTAAAGCACTGGTTGCCGATTATGCCCGTGAACCAGGTGTTAGGGTCATGGAGCAACTTGTGGCCAAACTTTGTCGTCGAGCGGCTTTAGAGAAAGTTTCTTCGAAGAAATTTAAAAAATTCTCACCGACTGTGACTGACCTTGAGAAGTTTCTAGGTCCAAAAAGATTTGAAACAGATAAGGCCCAAAAGCCACTCATGCCGGGAGTTGTAACAGGTCTTGCCTGGACTGCTTTTGGTGGGGATATACTTTTTGTAGAATCAATTCCTCTTAAAGGTAAAGGATTCAAACTCACAGGACAATTGGGTGAGGTGATGGGAGAGTCAGCGAATCTTGCCTATAGTTATATTAAAGGTCTTCTTCAGCATCAAATAGATGAAGAAAAGAAAAAACAAACGGCCACTATTAAAAAAGTGAAAACATCTAAGACGGCACCTGCAGCAGCGACAGCTGTGATGCCAGCTCCCAATGGTGAAGAGGCCACGGATTTTCTGGCCACTCATGAAATCCATCTCCATTTACCAGCTGGAGCAACACCAAAAGATGGTCCTTCGGCCGGTATTACCATGGCGCTGGCGCTTTATTCACTTGCCACTAATCAAATGGTCAGAGGTGATGTGGCGATGACTGGTGAATTAAGTTTAACTGGAAAGGTTCTTCCCGTTGGTGGAATTAAAGAAAAGGTCCTGGCCGCAAAAAGAGCTGGTATCAAGACAATTATTTTACCGTGGCAGAATGAAAAAGATTTAAAAGAAGTTCCTGAACGTCACCGTAAGGGAATGCAGTTTTTCCCCGTCAAACATTTTGATGAAGTCTTAAAAATTGCACTAAAGAAGAAATAAAAAAAGGGAGCTTGAAGCTCCCTTTTTTTTAATTTAAAAACTTTAAATAGATTAGAACTCGTCTGAATCGTATTCACTTTTAAGAGTATGCTTAACATTTCCTGCAGCAATTTCTCTTAAAGCCGTAACAACTTCTTTATTTTTACTTTTCACAGTTGAATCATCACCTTCACGAAGTTGTTTCACACGTTTAGCTGTGAGATGAACTAATTCATATCTGTTTTCTACATGTTCTAAGCAATCTTCAACAGTGACTCGGGCCATAGCTACCTCTTAAGGGGATAAATAGAACTTCCATTTGTAAAAGAGATCCCCCTTTTTGTCAAAGAAAGACTATTGATACATTGCTTCAATAAGGTTCTTATAACGCTCCGTGACGGCTTTTCTCTTTATTTTTAACGATGGGGTAAGAAAATTTTCAAGGCTAAATTCTTCAGGGATGATCCTGAATTTTTTAATACTTTCAAATTGGGCCAATCCTTGATTGATATTTTCAATTTCACCTTCAATGATCTTTTGAACAGCCTCATGATTGGCCAGATCAGCAACAGAGCAATCAGTTGCCAGGCCAAATTCATCTAAAAGAGGCAGGAAGGCTTCTTTTTCAATACCAATGAGGGCAGTAAGATATTTTCTTTTGTCACCTATTAAAACGATCTGAGAGATATGGGGACGAGTTTTTGCCATATTCTCAATTTTTTGAGGGGCTATATACTTACCCCCACTGGTTTTAATCAGATCCTTTTTGCGATCCGTAATTTTTAAATAACCCTCAGGACTAAATTCTCCAATGTCCCCAGTATGAAACCAACCCTCTTTTAGCGCTTCTTGAGTGGCCTCTGGATTTTTATAATACTCCTTAAAGAGTGCCTGGGACTTAATTAAAATTTCTCCATCAGATGCAAAGGAGAACTGAACTTCTCCTAGCGGTCTTCCGACGGTCCCGGGCACTTGTTTGGCCAATGGGTTAAGGCAACAAGGGGCAATTGTCTCAGTTAGACCATACCCCTCAAGAACAGTGAGATTGGCATAGCGAAGAAATTGAATAATTTCTATCGCTAGAGGAGCGCCCCCTGAAATGAAATAACGTATTTTACCACCTAAATGGTTATAGATTTTTTTCAGAACAAGTTTTTGCGCCATTTTGAATTCAATCAATTCTGAAGCCGAGGGAGATAAGTCTTGGTCAATTTTTTTATAGTAATTTTCTGCTACATGAAAGGCCCATTTAAAAGTATGTCGCTCAAGCATGTTACTTTCGTTAACTCTTGCCATGGTTTTTTCATATATTTTTTCAAAAATTCTTGGCACTGCTAACATCACAGTCGGTTGAACCAATTGGATATTATCGACCAATTTTTCCATGGACTCTGCGTAGACGGCTTGCCAACCAAAAACCATAGGAAGAAGTGAATCACAGCGACCCATCACATGTGAGAGAGGCAAAAAGACTAAAGACTTATCTTGGGCCGTGAAGCCTCCTTGGACACTTTTTTCAATATTCATGAGCATGCTGGCGAAAGCATGATGAGTAATCACCGCCCCTTTGGGGTCACCAGTCGTTCCAGATGTGTAAATGATGGAGGCAATTTCTTCAGGAAGTTGATTTTGAATATGATTATCTAAAATATCAGGATGTGATTTTAATTCTTCAGTACCAATTCGGATGAGGTCTTTAAAATTAAAATAGGTGCAACTATTTCGAAATTTTTTAACATTTTCTTCGGAAAGTTCATTGATGGAAATAATGGCCTTTAAGTTTTTCCAGTTACCAAGAAAAGGGATAATTTTTTCAATTTGCTTATCATTTTCGACAACCAGTATTCCGCTATCAGAATGCTGAAAAATAAAGTCTACCTCATGACCAAGATAACTGGGATAAATAGGAACAATGCAGATTCTCGAACAAAGTCCGGCCATATCTAGAAGATGCCACTCCTTAGACGTTTGGGCGAGGATGGCAAGCTTATCTCCAACGGTGAGTCCAATCTTATGAATAGCTGATGCAAGGATTTCAACTTGTTTTCGATATTCTTTGAAAGTGAGGCTTTTAACTTCACTGTTTTCTATCCAACCAATCGCTTTTTTATCCGGAGATTTTTCACTTCTGAATTTGAAAATTCTACCTATTGTTCTGGCACCATTAATCATAAAACTCATCCTTCTCTTCAGCAGTCACGGGAAAAAACACAACGTTTTGCAAAAAAATCTCTAAAACTATCATAAGTTAAACAAGCCAACCTTGTCTTCGATTTTGCTTTATCGGCACTTATGCAAACAGTAATTATCATTTCAAAATGTACTCGTGTCATCAAGCTTAAGACTGACGAAACCTGGTATGAATTCCACTTTAAAGGTGTTTGTTCTGGTGTAAAGCTGAATAAGGTCTTACTCAAATCTGAAGAATTGGTCCAAGTGTTAAAGGATGAGGAGTATTTGATTTATGTCGGAATCATTTCTCTCCAAGGAGGAATCCTTAAGGGAGATATAATTAAAATAAAGAATTTAGAAAATTGCCGGGATCAGTCTTAGTCAACATTAATTGACACATGATCTCCTACCATAAATTGTGGTAACTCAAATATGGGAGTTTCATCTTCTTTTTCGTACTCATTAACCATGGCAATTGAAGCTTCATCAGAGGAATGCAGAACTTTCAATTCACCAATTTTAACTTTGTAATTCACACGCTTCTTATTGTCATATGGGTTTTGTACCGAAACGATTCGATGAACATCAAGAACGCTATCTTTCTTGACTCCTTGACCACTACCCATATTGATGTAGTAATTTTTTCGGATGATCTCCCCTTCTTTACCCATAGAGAGATCTTGGGCGAGAGAAAAAATCACATAGGATTTTGCCCATAAATTTTGGGATAAAAATAAAAGAGTAAGCAGGATTAAGACTTTCATTGGGGCCTCGCAGGGGGAAGGTCTTGCCGGCTTATCGGAAAAGAAGAAAGGAAGTTGAGAGGGACCCTGTTAGTTGATCAACAGAGTCCGGGATTAAATTATTGAGGACTAATTTTCAGATACTTAATGTGATTATAGATAATATCTGAGTACATAAAATTCTTCAGGTATTTGTGAGAAAGAATGTAGTTTCTTGAGTAGTACTGCATGGCCCATGGAAGTTCACTATTAACCATCTCTTCCATTTTCTTCATGAGTTCAAATTTTCTTTTCCCATCTTCAAGTTCTCGAGCTTCTTTAAAGAGTTTATCAAACTCAGGATTTGAGAAGTTGGAGTAGTTCGAGCCTGGCGGAAGATTTTGAGTCGAGAGAAGTTGGAGCACGTTCTCTGAATCAGGATAATCCATCACCCAGCCACCTTGCCAAAATTGCAGTTCACCTTTGCGGGCCTTATCTAAGAAACCTGGAAATGTGTTAATCACAACCTCAACATTGATGCCAATTTGTCTGAGCTCTTGCTGTACAAATTCCCCCATTTGACGTCGTCTTGTATCCGATCCTCTAATATCAAACTTTAAAGTTGGTAATCCCTTTCCCTCTGGATAACCGGCTTGCTTAAGAAAATCTTTAGCTGCATTCAAATCATATTTATAAGGAAGTTCTTGTGATGGATTATAACCAGGAATTCCTGGAGGGAAGATGGAATTCGCTTTTTGGGCAACGTTATAGGTAAAAAGCTCAATGTATTTATCATAATTCACGGCGTGGGCAATCGCCTTCCTGAGATTTAAATTTTTACCAACCACCGGATCTTTTAAATTAAATTGAATCCACCAGTAGATCAAAGTCGGAGAGGTTTGGAGTTGAATATTATCTTTGATGATTTCAGGTTTAAGGTTGCCCTCCTGAGTAAGGGCCACATGATAGTGATCTTTAGTTAAATTGATGAGATCAATTTTTTTCTTCATGAAATTGAGCCAATCAGTTTGCGCCTCTTTAATCACAGTCAACTTTACCTTAGGCATAAATGGAAGTTTCCCCCCAGCATCTTGAAGGAGATTATTTTCCCTCGCCCACCTATCACCTTCAGTAGGGTAGGTACTCGTGATGTAATGCTCATTTTTCTTCAGCTCAACCCCTTGAGTGGGATTATAAGAAGTGATGACGTAAGCGCCAGTGCCTACTGCCTCCCGTGAAAGATCATTTTTAGTCGCCTTGATCGCCTCTTCAGGAACAGGAGAAGTAAAGCTCATCGACATGGCGTAAAGAATTTGAGGATAGGGAGAGTTTAATTTAACAATAAGAGTGTGATCATCAGGAGCAGAAAGTCCTTCGACAGGTTGTAAGAAGAACTCATTGAGATCAGTTTGGACTTTATCACGCCATTCATTTAGTCCTTTAACTTTACCATCAAAAAGCCAGAAACCCTTTGACGTTGTCGTGCCCAAAAATGAGATGCGTTTGATTTGATTAATAACATCACTCGCCTTAACCTCTCTACCTTTAGGAAGAAGGGGTGAATCGTGATATTTGATGCCTTTTTTAATCTTAAAG
>CANEVK010000164.1 GCA_947442115.1 Bacteriovoracaceae bacterium
GTCATGAGGAAGACTCATTGAATACCTCCACAATCAGCAAAGAAGCGACGAAAAAAATTCTCCACAATAATATGGCGGTAAGCCGCTGAGGCCCGTAAATCACTCAATGGATTAAATTCTTGGTGAAGAACTTGGACTGCTCCCTGGATATCAGGAGTTTGTTTAAGAAAATCTTCCGTTCTTGTCATTCTCATCGGGATGGCCGCGACTCCGCCAGCAGCGATGATAATATCTTTTAATTCTTTTCTGGATTGATCTTTCCACTCAGCATGGATGGCAAGATTGATCGCCGAAATATCAAGATCCTTCCTATTGGAGTTTTTATAAAATCGCACATCTGAATCTTTTGACGGGATCTCAATCATGATCGCCGTAATGATCTCTCCCTTTTGAAGTGCTGTTTGGCGGTAGCCTTTGAAAAAATCCTTCATGGGAATTTCTTTTATTCCGTTGATAACGACTTTTGCCTTTAAGGCCATGAGTGCTGGAGGTGTATCTCCAATAGGAGAAGCATTGGCCACATTGCCTACTAAGGTCGCAAGATTTTTGATCTGAGGAGAGGCAAAGATATCTAAATAATCTGCCATCTCTGGAAGATGATTTTTCATAAAGTGCCTGAAATCTGAAAGCGTAACACGAGCTCCGATCATGACTTCATTATCTATTTTTTTGATTTGATAAAAATCTTCAACAAGGTGAAGGCTAAGGATATGGTTGAGATTTATTTTTCGTTTATTGTGAACGACACCCAAGTCGGTTGTCGCCCCTGCAATCCTAGCATTCGGATTATGTTGAAGATAGTCCAGGGCTTCATGAATTGTTTTTGGAGCGAAATAGTTAAACTCAGTCGTTTTTATTTCAACCGATTCTTTGAAAGTCTCGTTGAGTTCATTTTCTTGCTGATTTGAAAAGTACCTGTCTTTAAGAGGAGCCGCACTTTTTAAATCCATTTTAACGGCAGCATCAATAATAGGTTCATAACCAGTGCAGCGACAAAGATTACCAGTCAGAGCATTTTTGGCTTCTTGCTTACTCACGCTGCAATTGTTTTGAGTGATCTTTTTTTCTACTAACCCAGTCAGCGCGATGACAAAACCTGGAGTACAAAATCCACACTGACTTCCATGGCACTCAATCATCGCCTGCTGAGAAATATGAAATTTATCTTCTTCTTTTAAGGCTTCAACTGTGACAAGGCTTGAGCTATCTAGGTTGGCGACTAGGGTGATACAAGAATTGATGGGTATATAGGTTTCATTCACAGCATTTTGATGATGGGGAAAATAGCGTAGAACACTACAGGCGCCGCAATCCCCCTCAGCACAAACCACTTTCGTACCGGTTAAATTTTTTTTGAGCCTCAGATAATCTGATAACATGAGGCCCGCTTGATCAGCACCAACTTCTTCTTTATTTCCATTGAGGTAAAAGACAATTTTATTTCTCATTACAACCTGCGTTACTTAGGAGATTTATTTACAATTATTCTCTCTGAATAATACTATCTTGTGAAAAGAAAAAAGGCTTAAAATATGGATCCATTGAATCTGATTAAAATACTTCCTAAAGCAGAGCTCCACCTTCATATAGAGGGTAGTTTTGAGCCAGAACTGATGTTTGAAATAGCTCAAAGAAACAAAGTGTCTACTCGCTTTAAATCTGTGGAAGAAGTTCGAGAAGCTTACAATTTTCATAACCTTCAGTCTTTTTTAGATATCTACTATGAAGGGGCAAATGTGCTCATTCATGAAAGAGATTTTTATGATCTCACTATGGCCTATTTAAAAAAATGCCAAGAAGATAATGTCGTTCATACCGAGATCTTTTTTGATCCTCAGACCCATACTTCAAGAGGAATTTCTTTTGAAACCGTTTTTAAAGGAATTCAAGGAGCACTTCTTGATGCAAAAAAAGAATGGGGGATGAGCTCTCATCTTATCATGTGTTTTTTACGTCACCTTTCAGAAGAAGATGCTTTTAAAACACTGAAAGAATCTCTTCCTTACAAAGAGCACATTATCGCCGTTGGACTTGATTCATCTGAGCTGGGACATCCTCCTACAAAATTTGAGCGGGTCTTTAAAGCCGCTCGGGATGAAGGTTTTTTAACCGTGGCCCATGCAGGTGAGGAGGGGCCAGTTTCTTATATCAAAGAAGCCTTAGATCTTTTAAAAGTTAGCCGAATCGATCATGGAGTGCGCTCACTTGAAGATGATGAGCTCGTAGAGAGATTGGCCAAAGAAAAAATGCCTCTCACAGTGTGTCCACTTTCAAATATTAAGCTCTGTGTTTTTAAAAAACTTGCGGATCATAATCTAAAAAAATTACTAGATCGTGGAGTCCTTGTGACCATCAACTCTGATGATCCTGCGTATTTTGGTGGGTATATGAATGAAAATTTCTCTCAAACAGCGATCGCCTTGAATTTATCTCAAGCTGAAATCAAGCTTCTCGCCATTAATTCATTTACGGCCTCCTTTCTTCCAGGGGCTACCAAAGAGTCGTGGGTAGAAAAAATTAATCAGCTAAGTCTCTGATTTTTTGAATACCCGATCTTACTTTTTATTTACTAAGTGATTTAAATTATTAAGAAACTCTTAAGATTTTTGACCGAATGACCGATAGATTCTGTAGGAGATACTCATCTTATGGGTCGTTTGGCAGCTCGAGTTTTATCATTCATCCTTTGTTTTCAGCTTGCCGTAAGTTGTAATACTTATGAGGCATCAACTACGATTTCAAGTTCTCTTAATCCTGTGCCCGAAGGTTTCATTCGGCTTAATGGAATCCTTTCAAAAACATTTAATATTCTCAGTGACTCTCTCATGTCTTCAGCAGTGGCGGCAGAGGGCACAATTACAGTTTACGATATGAAGGATCCAAGTGATCCAAAAGAGATTCATTCACAAACAATTTCTGGGACTGATGAATTCAGTATTGATCTTAAAGAAGAAGAAGTTGGTAGTGGTTTGATTGGCGTCCATTTTGTATCTACTGAGGACTCTTTAAAAAATAGGATGTATTTTTCTGAGATTTCCTCAGAAATCACCGCCGATATGAATGAAGCTGAGTCTTTTAAATCAGAAATCCTTTACCACCAGCTTGCACAAGAAGTTTCTTCAAGTGCAGTCGAATTGGAGGCTGTCAAAGATAGATTTAAAAACTTAAATCAAGAATTTGATCTTGATAAAGAAGTCAAACGCTTTGGCAATTATGAGGGGGCCAAAAATTTATTACTGAATGTTGCGACCAGGGAATCCATGCTTGAGCTTATAATTTCAGCAAGATTGCAAGATTCACAGAAAGATCATTCTGCCCAACTAGCTCTGAGAAATCAATTTTATGAATTCGCAGGGAAGGAGGGGGTTATAAAGGATGAATTCATTCTTACTTGTGACAATAAGGGAGCTACTGTTTATCTTAGTAAGAATCGAGATTTCTACATGGAAGCAGAAGCCGTTGAACTAGGGCTTATTGAGAAATCTCAACAAAACTGGAAAACGAGTGGGCAAATTTTTGAACATTTTTCACTTGCCAATACTCGCATTCAGGAATTGATGGAGAAACTTCATTCCTTATACAAAGAAACCAAGGAAGTCTATTCCCTCAAAATTTCGTTTATAGCAGTCGATTCAAAACAACCTTTTGCTGAAAACGAATGCCGAATTTTTCCCAGTGGTATAAGCGAGGAAGAGTATAAAAAATACTCTCTCAATGATCCCTCAGTTGATTTTCAATTTAGTAAAAAAATATTTGATAATATCGATGTGAAGACTTTTTCAACTCTTGCTCAAGCGAAGACCGCCTACAAAAATGCCTTTGATCAATCCATCTTAGAGCTTGAAACTAAATTGATCGGAATGAAAATGTCTTCAGGCGCATTCTTGAGTATTGTTAATAATCAAAAATTAAAAGCCTTAGACTATTATGAGAAAAAAGTCAGTTCGGTTCCCATTAAATCAGATCCAGTTGATATCGTTTTTGATTCAACTTATCTTGAATCAGTCAATCTGGTTAATACTTCTAACATTTCCGAAGCCTATTATTTGCTGATGAGCAATTTTGAGAAGACTATCAAACAATTAAAAAATGATTTATTAGTAGTGAATGAACTAAGTAAAGCAGATGCCCTTCCTATCTATAAAGCGCAAGTAGCCCTTGCGGGACAACTGATGAACGAGAAAATCATCTCTCTTTATGATCACCATCAAGTTTTAGGCGATGCTACTCTTATCCCAATCCATGCTGATCTGACTGATATATCTGGTTTGAATCCTGCTTATTATTCAACTTTAGCAGAATTTAGTGCAGTGTTTGGACCCCTTTACATTAGTTTAGAAACGGTTCTTGTGCAAAGAATTATATCTGAAGATCTCCATCCTTCTACGGCTGACTTAGAAATGATGAAGAATAGATTGACTATGGTTAGTAAAATTAAAAATTATGAAGCCGAAGTCTATTTCGCTAATTTTTTTAGTCCCTAATTAAACCCACTCCAGTTTGGCATATAAGTTTATTATTCTCTCCTAGTATCAGGTGGGCCCGAGTATTGAAAGGCAGTGGGTAGTTGTATTTTGTGTCGTGACCACAAGGAAGTCCTGAAAGCACTGGGTAGGAAACTCTTAGGGCAAAACGCCTTATCGCCTCTGGGACAAGATCAATCCCATTCTTTTCTAGGCCATTGGTAAAGCTTCCGAAGATAACGGCAGCAGGGCCATCGCTCAGTAGGCCTGATTGAAGCATTTGTTCGAACATTCGATCTACCGAATAGCCTCGCTCTGAGACATCTTCAAAAAACAAAATTTTATCTTTCACGTCTATTTGCCAGGGAGTGCCTAGAGATGACTGAACCAGTCTTAAGTTGCCTCCAGTCAAAGTGCTTTCGATCGTTTTAAATTTAAGAGCTGCAGAATTGAGGGGAGTGAGATTCTCAAATTGAATTTCAGTGAGTTCGCCTCTGATAACTTTTTTCCAAAGTAGCTCTTCATTTGAGTCGGCCCATGTTAATCCGAGTTGGGAGATTGTTCGCCCATGTATTGTTGGCCAATTCCATTTTTGTGTTAAAAATAGATGAAGGGAAGTGATGTCACTAAATCCAATAAGGAGCTTAGGTTTTTGAGGGGGGACAAGGTTTTCAAGGAAAGGGAGAAGGCGCATACTGCCCCAACCGCCTCTAAGACACCAAATGACTTTGGCATCAGAATCCAGGGCATTTTTGATATCTTCGCATTGCTCCTCAAGAGGTGCTGAAAAGAACAAATCTGGCATCATAAGATTGTCAGAATAAACGATGTCAAATTGCAGAGATTCAAGCCAGGAGAGTCCTGTCTTAAGCTTTTCTTCAGTACTCGCTGATGCCGGCGCAATAATATGCACTAGATCATTCTTTTGCAGCGGTTCCCAATTCAAAAATGTTTTCATCTTTTTATTATATTCCTGTCTTTAACTTCCTGCCAAGTTTGACTGGTCTCTTTTATGCATAGAAATCTTAGCAGGATTAAAACGCTGGAGTGTTTAAGATGAATCACGGATTAGAAAATAGGTTTGGCGGTGAATCAGAGTACTCTAGAGATCAATCAAACCCTTATGAAATGGCAGATTATCTCTTTGATAAAAAACTTGATTATCGTTTAGTTGATCCTAAATTTTATGAATTTAAGGATGAATGGGTTGTCAAAAATGTTTACGAAGTCCTTTTAAGAGATCCTCATATCGATGCGTCTGAAATAGAGGTTGATTTAAGGGGAGGGGTTGTTATTTTATCAGGGCATGTTGATTCAAGAAAGACTAAGAAACTTGCAGAATTAAGTATTCAGGGCCTTCCTGGCGTTAAAGATGTGATGAATTTTCTCTCTTTTCTACCACTGCCATGATTGATCTGAAGAAATATCTTCTGTTGGGGGGCAGCTTCTTAGTGTTAATAAAATTAATGAAAGAAAGATAATGAGTGTTAAAAATTTTTTTATCATGTTGGTCTCTTTGTTAAAGTTTGTTTTGAATCTTAGCGGTTTTTTAATTTTATTTTCGTGCGGAGATGGGTTTGATTTAGAACAAGAACTTACTCATGTATCTTATTCAAATGAAGAATACCGAGCTGAATTGAAATCACACAAAAAATTCTCTGGTTTTTTAAAGCTTAGCATTATTGATTCCCAATTATCTGTAAGAGTTAAACTCTTTGGCCCACCATCAGATCATCAATTCCTGCAAGTCTTGCACCAAAAGGGAAGTTGCCCTCAATTACAGGAGTTTCAGACCGTGAGTTGGAATGACTTTAACTTTCGGGTGGATAATTTTGGAAAAGTTCA
>CANEVK010000165.1 GCA_947442115.1 Bacteriovoracaceae bacterium
CTCTTATATAAAGACGATTTTCTGAGCGGGCAGTAAAGAGACGATAAGGCTCATCCCGGGTATTTGAGGTGAGATCCTCAATCATAACTCCGATATAAGACTCATGCCTATTAAGAATTAAGGAGTCTCGTTCTAGTAAAGATAAAGCTGCATTCACCCCAGCGATATAACCCTGACCCGCGGCCTCTTCATAACCTGAGGTTCCGTTAACCTGGCCAGCAAAGTAAAGTCCGGAAAGCTCCTGATGCTCGAGAGTCAGATTTAAAGTGGTTGTATCGACCACATCATATTCAACTGCATAGCCATAAACCTTAATGTCTGCCTTTTCTAAACCCTCAATGGAGCGAACATAGGACTCTTGAACTTCTTTTGGCAGTGAGGAAGAGATCCCAGAGGGATAAACGGTGTCTAAATTAAGCCCTTCTGGTTCTATGAAAACATGATGGACATTTTTATCGGGATATCTAAAGGCCTTATCTTCAATGGAAGGACAATAACGAGCGCCCACTCCACGAATCTGCCCATTAAACATGGGACTTTTCTCTTTATTATCTCTAATTATTCCCATGGTCTCTGGGTTCGTCTTCGCCAGATAACAAGAGACCTGAGCACTAAATCTCTTAGTGCTCTCATGGAGACAGTGAAAATTTCTAACGGATTCATCTGAAGGCTGCTCTTCGAGTTTTGAGTAATCAATACTGTTTTTATCTAACCTTGGTGGAGTTCCCGTCTTAAATCTTTGTGGTCTTGTCTTTATAGAGGAAAATAAACCATCAAGTCCTGCCGAGGCTTCACATCCAATCCGCCCGCCGAAAGTTTGGCTTGAACCGGTATGCATTTTCCCATTAAGGAAAGTGCCTACAGTCATGACAATTTTTTTAGATGAATATTCAGACTCAGTTGTTTGGATGAGAAATTGATCCTGAACCTTATTAATCGTAACGACTTTTTCTCTTATGACTGTGATGTTTGAAATTAAGCCAATAACTTCTTCCGCTTTCTGAGCGTAAAGATCCTTATCAATTTGAACTCGAGTCGATTGAACAGCAAAACCTTTTGAATCATTCAATGTTCTAAACTGAATTCCAGCATAATCGGCTAAAATTCCCATTAAGCCACCTAAGGCATCTAACTCTCTAACAACTTGGCCCTTTCCAACTCCTCCAACGGAGGGATTACAGGGAGCTGATCCCAGAGAAATCCCTGGCATGGTGATGAGTCCAATTTTTAAATTAAACTGGGAAGCAATGTAAGCAGCTTCAATACCTGCGTGACCGCCACCAACAATGACAATATCGAAATTCATGATCATCCTCTCAAAAATGTTCCACGTGGAACAAATTCAAAAAACTATTTCCCAATACAAAAATTAGAGAAAATAGAATGTAAGACTTGATCCGGGGAAACTATACCGAGGAGTTCTGTTAGGCAAGTGGCTAAGGTATTTAATTCATGGGAAATGATTGCTACATCCGTCTCGTAAATAACTGTATTTACATAGGATTCAAGGTCATGATGGATCTTTGAAATGAGGCTCTTATGGCGATCCAATAAAATAGGTTTATCAAGGGTAAGAATTAAATACTTTTTATTTATTTCAGTAAAAATTTGGTTTTCGTCATGTTGGGAAAAATGTCGAAGATCCATTGCCCCCATAGGACCAAATTGAGGAAAATCTGCCACCACTTTGGCTTTGGCCGCAGCAAATCCTTCAAGGTCTGAATGGGTAAAGAAAACGGCATCAAAAGTTTGATTCGCTAAAGAAGCAAACTCAGCTCTCATTTCAAAAGGGTTTATAAGAAGGATCTTGAAAAAACTATCCGACATCTTAAGGTGTGTTCGACGAATACCTTCGGCCTCAATGAAATCTTCTGAATCACGAATACCGGCCGTATCAAAAATTTTATATTTCACACCGTGAATAACCACCATCTCAGAAAGATAGTCTCGAGTGGTCCCGGCCATGGAAGAGACAATCGCCCGCTCATCTTTGAGAAGTAAATTAAAGAGTGAACTTTTGCCTGAATTAGGCAGACCGGCCAGAACAATCTCAGGCTGAATAAGGTTATGATCCATGGGAAGGACACGTCGATAAAGTTGGTCAAACTTATTTTTAAATTCACTTAGCGAACTAAGAAAATAAGCTCTCGCCGTCTCATCCCCTACATCATCACTAAAATCAATGGAAAGCTCGAGGGCAGATTTATGCTTAAGAAAAAGATCATATAAATCATCATAAAGTTGATGAAGCTGACCTGAGAGAAGTGAGAGTCCCTGATCAAGGGCAAAGCCTGAATTAGCGTTAAGAAAAAGATCCAGACCTTCAACTTGCGAGAGGGTGAGTTTTTTATTTTTTAGGGCCCGGTAAGTGAATTCACCAGGCGCTGCTAAACGAAAGCCACGCTCCGTAAAAAAATTGAGAATTCTCTCCACATTAAGGGTGTTCCCATGGATGGAGAGCTCGAGAATATTTTCACCATTAAAGGAATGAGGGGCCTTAAAATAAGTCAGGCATAAATCATCCAGGACTTCGTTTTGATCGTGGAGTTTAGTGTAATAAACTTTGCGTGGTTCTATAGGACCAGAGAGCGTGAAAAAGGACTTGAGACTATCTAAGTTATTGAAACCACTGATTCGGATGACCGCCAAAGCTGCATGGGCCTGGGTACAGGTGCTGCAAGCAATGATCGGATCATCCGAATAAAGAAACTTCATACAACCACTGGTTCACCACTCTTCTTTGCATTGAAAACGAAAACCTGCTGAAGGATTCCAAGAAGAGTTGAAACAAAAATATAAAGACTCAAACCAGAAGGAAGATCCTTCATGATAAAGCCAAATAAAAGTGGCATGAATAACATCATCTTCTGCTGAACAGGATCAGTGATGGTATTAGGTGTGAGTTTTTGTTGAAGAAACATCGCCACCGTCATGAGCACTGGTAAAACATAATAAGGGTCTTTATTAGAAAGATCCGTTATCCAAAAAATAAAAGGCGCTCCCACCAGTTCAACAGCATGATTTAAAACTTTATAGAAGGCAAAAAAGACTGGCATCTGAAGGAGTAATGGTAAACAACCACCAAGAGGATTGGCTCCAGATCTCTTAAAGAGTTCCATACTCTCTTTTTGCATTCTCTGAGGATCATCTTTAAATTTTTCACGTAGTTTTGTGAGTTCAGGCTGAACTAATTGCAACTTCTTCATAGAGACAATGGATTTATATTGCAGAGGAAAAGTGATCATTCTGATTAAAAAGGTTAAAAGAATAATGGAAACGCCATAGTTCGGGAACCAAGTGAAGAAATACTGAAGACCTTTAAGAATCCAAACAGCAAAAACTCCCCACATCCCAAAATCAACTGAGTTCTGAAGTTTATGACCAAGGCTCGCCAAGTAGTCATAATCCTTTTTCACAAAAACAAGATTGAAAGAAAGAGCATTTTCAGACTTATTAGAAAAAATTGAAAGAGTAGAATCAGTGGCACTTTTTACGAGAAGATTTGTTTCTTTTTCAAAATACAAAGCGAAAAGATGGTAGTTAAAATCAATACCGGCCCACTTCACCGCCTGATCTTTAGACTCATCTTCCGCAATATCAAAATGAGTCAACTCATCTGTATAAATAGAGAAAAAACGTTGCTGTCCATTCTCTAATTTCTTCGCCTCAGAAGCGTACACAAAACGATAACGGAAAGGTTTAGAAGAAGTGACAGCAAAATTAGCAACACCTTGAGAATTAAGCTGAGTGGTGATCGTTAAATCATGAGTGCTATCAAAGAATTTATTATCAGTCTGTTTAGTTACAAGAATAGATTGAAAACCTTGACCAAAATCAAATTCAAGCTTGAGAGGTTTTTTAGAACCCACAGTATCAGTAAAAGCAAAAGCCGCTTGAGATTGAGTAAAATTCTTAAAAACAAGGTCACTGCTAAAAGATAAAGAATTCTCACCAGTAGAAACGGTAAAATCTTCTAAAACTGCAGGAGCTGGTTCTATAGGACCAGCGGATGTTGTCGCCGCAACCTGAGAAGCATCAACTTTTGCCGTTTGAGCTGCCTCTATAGGGGCAGGAGCTGTTGCCGGCTTTTGAGGGGCAAAGAAATATTGCCAGCCAAAAAGAATTAAAGCTGAAAGACCAATGGCCAGAAAAGCATTTTTTTGTTCAGAACCCATTTTTTCTCCAATAAAAACTAAGGCTTAAGGGACTGGATCGACCCCACCCGGATGAAAAGGATGACATTTACATATACGGCGACTTGAATACCACAAAGCTTTAGAGAAAGAAAACTTCTTAAAGCACTCGCGAGCATATTGAGAGCAGGATGGATAAAAACGGCATTTCGGTCCCAGTAGAGGGGAAATCAAAATTTGATACCCACGAATAATGAAATCAATCAACGTTTTCATTTTGCAGCGCAGAGATTTTGCGAAATTTTGTGAAAAGAACTCAGAAGTTGTGACTCTGAATCCGGAGTTTTGATAATCACAAAAAGCATATCTGATGAAAGTTTTTTTAAACCAGGATGAAGACGAAAAGCTTCTTTGAGCAGTCTCTTATAACGGTTTCGGTCGTGGGATTTACCAATCTTTCGAGAGACACTTAAAGCAAATCGGGCATGTGGAAGTGAGTCATGAGAAGGTTTATGAAAGCAAACTATAGGGTGAGCAAAAGCCCGAAAGCTTTGCTCACGAAGATATTCGAAGTCTTTTTTTTGGGTTAGCTTGAGAGTCTTGGGTAAACAGAATGAATCCGTTTCAGGCATCTCTTACTTAGTACCAGTCGAAACAGTTAAGCTCTTACGGCCTTTAGCACGACGACGGCTGATAACTTTCTTTCCACCAGCAGTAGACATTCTCTTTAGAAAGCCATGATCACGAAGTCTTTTCGTTTTCTTAGGTTGCCATGTTCTTTTTTGCATACTCATATCGTTATTCCTCGAAAAGGGGATTTTCTAAAAATGGGAAACATTTATCTACGGTAAAATCTCACCGGAGTCAATAATATTTATAAATCAAAGCGTCAGAGTAAGGTCTTGTAAGAGGCCCGAGATTGAATTTCATCTAAGCCAATGCTACTTCATTCAGACTTTTTTAATAATTCTCAACCAAATTTGTAGGAACAATGACACAAAAGTTTCCTTTTGATCATTTTTTAAAACTTGATAGTTTTAATGAAAATAGACCCATGGCAAAAAACTCGGACCTGGAGATCTCCCCGGTCGTGGTCGAACAGGCCATGAAAAATCTTAATCCTAATCAGGGTTCTTTTTCTCCAGAGTTTTCTGCTGAGGAGTTAAAAACAACAACAGAAGCTTTGTTGGAACATATTAAAAATTTAATCAATCCCAATAAATTTCACGCCTATTTTGCCAATACATTTACAGTCTCAGGGATTTCTCAAAATACAGTCGAGTTTTTAGTCACCACAAGCTTTATTAAGAAAATGGTAGAAACTCACTATTTGGACTCTATTAAACAGGCGCTCAAAGAAATTTTAGGTAAAGAGTATCAATTAGATATTCAGGTTTTGGGAAGCCAACAATCCCTTTCTTCAAACGAAAATAATATTCTCCACTCTTTAAAATCCACTCCTGTTGAGACAACAAAAGTTAACTCATTTTTTATTCAAGATCTGACCCCAACAAAAGATGATCTTATTAAGGCCGTGGACTCTCAAGTTATTGAACATTTTCAACCCCCTGTTATATCACAAATTGATCAGCATAAAACTTTTGAAAACTTTATTGTAGGCCCATCCAATAATATTGCTCATGCCCTTTCAATGGCCGTGGCCAAAGATCCGGGGAGGGTCTATCCAGCTCTTTATGTTTATGGAAATTCAGGGCTTGGTAAAACTCACCTCGTGCATGCTATTGCCAATAGTATTATCCAACAGAAGCCTAGCACTCGAATCAGTATGACTTCGGCCAATAAGTTTATGAATGAAATGATTCAGGCCATGCAAGCGACAAAATTTCCTGAGTTCAGACAAAAATATGTCGAGAAAACTGATGTCCTTATCATTGATGATGTACATGAATTAAAAAATCGATCAGGAACTCAAGATCAATTTTTCCATATTTTTAATGAACTTATGGAAAAAGGTAAGCAGCTTGTTTTCACCTCTGATAAACCACCTAAAGAAATTGACGGAATCGAGGATCGTATTAGGACCAGGCTATCATCGGCACTGCCAGTTGAAGTCCAACAACCTGATCTTGAAACTCGAATAGCGATCTTAAAAAAGAAGGCTGTAGAAAAAGATATTTATC
>CANEVK010000166.1 GCA_947442115.1 Bacteriovoracaceae bacterium
AAAAGGCTCAGGCCCACTTGATATCAAAGTTCATGGACCGATTGATGATGTGGTGATTGATTTAAAAGGTAAAACTGAAAATTTCGAAATACTAGGATACAGACTAGGAAGGTCAAAAGAAGACATAAGTATTTTTTTAAAAGATTCTGTCGTTAATATTAATGGCCTAGAATCTTACTTTAAATCAACCCCTATCTCGGGAACGGGCTCTATAAATTATAAAAATTCAGACATCACACTTGGGATTGACTCAGTTAATGCCAACTACCATGATTTGAAAGAGATTTTACGGCCTATTTTTTCAAAACTAGACTTTCTTCCAGGTGACTTAGATTTCGGTGCAAAAATCGATGCTCAAATTTATGGAAAAACTAATTTTAAAGATTTGAAAATAAAATCTGATATCAGTTTCAAAGATTTAAATGCTTACGGAGAAAATTTTAATCTGGGTAGTACTAAAATTATTTTAAAAGATGAAGTCTTAGAATTGAAAGAATTTATTGCAGAAATAGGCAAGGGGCACCTGCAGGGTGATTTTTCTTTTAATTTGGAAAATAAAAAAATGGATTTCGAATTTGATTGGGATGATCTTTCTTTACAAAGACTTCGATTAATCAAGAAGTTAAATTTAAATCTTGGTGCAAGTCTTGGTGGAAGCATACGAGGAAAAGGTCAATTACCTGATTATTTGATGAATATTGAGACTCAATTAACGAGGACATCAAATTCAGATTATAACTATGAAGACAGTGTCGCCAAAATGGTCTTTTCCCCTAAAGGTATTTCTGGAGATATTTCAATCTTTAAAGATAGTGTTACCGCAGACTTTAACTATTCATACAATAAGTCAATTCCCTCAAGACTAAAACTTGGAATAAATATTGGAGAGATTAAATCTTTTGCCATGGCCATATTCGGTGAACATTTAAAAACGGAAGAATTTAAAGGTGAATTCTTTGGTGACCTCGATGTTTCTTCAAGAGGTAATTTTAACGAATTTAACTTGAAGGGGTTTGTTAAAAAAATAAATTTGAATCATGATCAGTTTAATGTGAACTACCAATCTGATACACCACAATTTTTTATTGAAAATAATGTAGTTAATAGATGGAATTTTCAAATAGACTCGCCAGATTTGAAGGTTCAATCCAAAGGACGCGGTCAATTTGGGCATGATGTGTTGATATCTAACCATGTCCAAATAAATGCCAAGGTTTTAGAGATTTTTCTCAAGCCTGTGCTTTCTGCGGAAGGATTTTTAAATAACTCCTTTATTATAGATGGTTCAAAATCTAATTACGATGTTTTAGCAAAGTCTGAAACTGAAAAACTGAATTTAACCCTAGAACATGTTCCTGTGCCCCTCAATGATTTAACTTATAAGATTGAATTTTACAAAAATAAATTACTCATAAAAGAAATGAAGACGAGTATTGAGAACGGAAGTGCATCAATACTTGGAGAAATCTATTTTGATGACCTCCAGCCAGATATAAACTTAAAGTATAAAATTGAAAAAGCTGAAATTCCGTTTATGGGTAAGTCATTTGTTAATTTAACTGGCCAGGGCATGATCATCGGGGATTCTCTTCCCTATAATCTGAGTGGTGAGATTACTATTAATAAATGCCAAGTTTTAAATGAGTTAAATGATTTTTCATCAAAAACGCCAGTGATGGCGCAATCACGGTTTCTTCCTCAGGGTCTTGAGTCTCCTATGAGCAAATTGTTTAATTTAAATTTAAGAGTTAAAACGGATTCACCTATTAGAATTGCCAACTCATTGATGGATGTGAGTTTGAAAGGTGAGTTATCAATAGATGGACATTTTGATCGAATGCGGGGGCAGGGCCAAATGACAAGCTTGCCTGGGCAGTCAAAAATATTCTTCAAAAATAATGAATATATTATAACTCAGGCAGATATTAATTTTGATTCAAAAAAAGATATAAAAAATCCGGATTTTGATATACACGCTTTAACAAATATTTCTAATTATAAAGTTAATGCTAAAGCTTATGGCAACTTAGAAAGATTCAATTTCGATCTCACATCAGAGCCGTCTTTACCTAGAAATTCAATACTCTCCCTGATTGCTTTTGGTTATTCTGATGAAATTCAATCAAGCCTAACACAGTCTCAGCAGCAAAATTTGACTCAGGTGGGAGTTGGTTCTTTTGTTTTTGATCGATTTAAGATTAGTGACATTCTAAATAAACAGTTTGGTCTTCAAGTTAATTTGGGAACCGTCTTTGAACAATCCCAGACTGCAAGTTTGTTGACGGGAAGAAATCAGGACGGACAAGGTACTCTAGGCAGAACAAGAACAGCGACAAAAATTGAACTTAAAAAAAGACTCGACGAGGCTCTCAATCTTTCTGTTTCAAGTACTATGGGTGGCTCAATTGGACAGAGACAGAGTATGAATCTCAATTATAGCCTTTCAAAAAAAGTTCAAGTGGAAGGAGTTTACGAGCTAAGAACAAATGCTGAAGGAGAAGAGGATATCATAGACAATTCTATCGGCGGTGACCTGAAGTTTAGGTGGACTTTCAAATGAATTGGATATTTTTAACAGTTTTATTCATCTCTTCAATTTGTTCAGCAAGCTCGCTGAAAATTAATTTGTCCGCTGTTCATATTGATTGTGGAGCTAGTGAAAATTGTCAGGCAAAGAAAAACCGATTTTCCAACCTTGTTGGTGATTATAGGAGTATTAATCATTTAAAAGATATACTAAAGATTCTTGCCTCAGATGGAGGATACCGAGAAATTTCTTATATATTAACAAGCGAAAAGGACCAATACTCACTCCATTTAAAGATGAGGTTAAAGCCTCAAATTAAAGAGATTAATGTTGGGACTGTCGATCGCAATATTGATGTTGACATGTCTCAGTTATTAACCCTGAGAGAGGGGGATTTTTTTGACCCTCAAAAATTAAAGCAAGATTTAGTTGATATGAAGTTGAAGATAGACTCGATGGGATTCCCTCAGAACTCCTATGATTTGCGAGTGAGTGAAATCGATGAGCAAGCGTCCATTTATTTAACATTCAAACTTGGGAAACCGAGAATATTTAAGAGGATTAAATCAGATTCCAAGTCTACCTTTATTAATGAGTATCTCAAAAGGAAATTTCTTACATTCTATAATCGCCCTTTTGATTCCTCAAAATTTAAACTTTATTTAGATGACGCTCAAAAAGAACTTTTTAATTATGGTTATTATCTCATTTCACTTGAAGCCTTGCCGGTAGTTAATAAAAATAGAGTGACACTTAAGGTTAACGTTTCAAATGATACAGCATTTAATTTTAGTTTTAAAAATTTGTCTGCCGAAAATAGAATGGTGATGCATAATCAAGTTAAAGATTTATTTCGAAAATACAAAAGATCTCTTACTGATACTCTTATAAAATCCTCAATCGAAGAATATTATAGGTCTAAGGCCCTTCTTAACACCCAAATTCATGTTGAGACATTTAATTATAAAAATAAATTTAATGAAGATGTTATTTCTTATCAGATTTATCTACAAGAAAACTTAAAAACGCGCATTAAAGATGTTAACTTCTCGGGAAATACTTTTTTCACTAGAAATAAGCTAACTCAGTTATTTCAAAGTGAAGCTTTTGAGCTTTCTCGATCTGGCTTTTACGATGAAGAGTATTTCAATTATTACACGGGGTTCTTAAAATCAAAATATTATGAGAATGGATTTGTACAGGCGAAGGTCGTTGGACCAGTTATAAAATTTGATGCGAAAAAAGAATTGGTGTCGCTGGATTATTTTATTCAAGAGGGGCAGCGAGCCTTCGTTAGGGATATTTCATTCCAAGGGATTTCACTTGAGGTTGAACAGATTCTTTCAAATTTACTAACAAATAAGCCTGGTCAGGCATTTAATCCAGTCGGGATGACTGAGGATCTGAAAAAAATAGTAAGTGAGTTGCACTCTAGGGGCTTCTATTATGCTGAAGTCACGAATGCCAATGATGATAGCTTGGTGACCTATTCCAAAAATGGCTCTGATGTTGATCTCAATTATATTGTTTCTACTGGGCCGCTCTTAAAGCTCAATCGGATTATTTATCTTGGTAACATGAAGACAAGAAAAGAAGTATTATCGAAAAGGATACTCCTTGATAGAGGAGATATCATTACCCCTAATTTGACGAAGGAATTTGAAACGAATATTTCTTCAACAGGTCTTTTTAATTCAGTTTCTGTGACTCCCATGCGTACTCAGTTAAATTCTAAAGCACTTACTGATTTGATTGTAAAAGTATCTGAAAGAGATTACGGGCTCGTAGAATTTGCACCAGGTTTTAGAACAGACCTTGGTGCGAAAGTTACGGCAACAGCTTCATATACCAATATTGGTGGTTTAAATCGATCGATAACTCTTCGAAGCCAAGTCAATCAACGTTTGAATTATCAAACTTTTGATCCTCGTAGACGAAAAGAGAAGCGCCAGATAGTAGAACATAATGAAGCCTTAACCTATACCCAAGCTGATATCTTCAATACGTTGATTTCCTCGTCTACTGGTGCCTCTTATCAAATCAAGAGATTTTATTCTTTTGATGCTGAAATTTTGAGGCTCAATAACACTTTCTCAAGAGATTTCTCGAGCCGGTTTTCAACCTCTCTGCGCTACCAGTATGAAGCGATCACTCAGTCAGATGCAACTGAGGATAAAGATAATGGGAGTTTTAAAATTGGTGCTATTACTCCAAGTTTGACTTATGACCTGAGAAACAGCCCAGTTAATCCTATAAAAGGTGCATTTTTTAACGTCTCTTGTGAGTTTGCTAATCCTTATTTCCTTTCGCAGCGAGAAAGTGATCTCACGATTAACTATTACAAACTTGTATCGAGAAATAGATTCTATGTTCCATTCAAAAATGGAACTGTCGCTATCTCCATGGTGGCCGGACTGCAGGAGAATCTTGCTACGGGTACCCAAACCATAAATGGCGTAACCTCGACTGAAGGCTATATCCCGAATATTAAAGTTTTCCGCTTAACCGGGATGGATATTGTGCGAGGTTTTAATGATGAAGAAATTAATCGTGTTCCTGGAGAGGCCCGGGATGATATTTCTGAAGTAAAAGTCGAACAAAAAGCCTATCTGGCCAATTTTAAGTTTGAACCCCGCTATTTTATTAATGATGCCTTGATGGCCGGTGTTTTTTATGACGCTGGCCGCGTCTTTGTGAATCAGGTTGATATGGGGCAGCTACGAGATTCAGTGGGCATAACTTTTAAGATTTTAACTCCGGTCGGCACCCTGGATTTCGATTACGGGATAAAACTCTTGAGAGAACGTAATAAGAATGGTACCTTAGAGGACCCCGGACGCTTCCATGTGTCAATTGGCTTCTTTTAATCCCCCGAATTTTAGAAGAGCCTGATGTTCTCCCGCTGACCCTTAGCAAGTTGGCTTAGTGAGTGCTCTTGACGTACGGCCCAGCGTTATTTATAAGGGATAAAATTTTTATTAATGGAAGGTTGATTATGATCAAGCAAAGTTCGTATGCGATCACTAAAGCCGAAATGGCGAATAAAAAGTGGTACGTAGTAGATGCAACAGATATGGTTGTTGGTCGTCTAGCTTCAGAAGTGGCTAAAGTTCTTCGTGGTAAGAATAAGCCTACTTTCTGTACTAATAATGATGCTGGCGATTACGTTATTATCGTAAATGCAGAAAAAGTTAAATTCACTGGTAAGAAGTGGGATGCTAAAGTTTATAACTGGCACACTAACCACATTGGTGGAATTAAGGCCCGTACTGCTAAGGAACAACTTGCTAAGCACCCAGAGCTTATTCTTGAAGAAGCTGTTAAAGGTATGCTTGGAAAGAACACTCTTGGCCGTAAGCAGTTCACAAAGCTTAAAGTTGTCGTTGGCCCAACTCATGGTCACGAAGCTCAGAAGCCTGAACCTCTAACATTCAAAATTTAATTTAAAGGATCAGAGTTATGTCAAAAGCTAAATCTTATGATGTTCACACAATTGGTCGTCGTAAAACTTCTGTAGCACGTATTTATGTTTCTCGTGGAAACGGAAAAATTACGATTAATGATCGCGATGTTGCTAATTATTTTCCAAAAGCAACAAGCAGATACATTGTTTACCAACCTCTTAATCTTTTGAAAGTTAATGAAAATTATGATTTCAAAATCAATGTTAAGGGTGGTGGAGTAACAGGTCAGGCCGGAGCTATCCGTCTTGGTATCTCTCGTGCTCTTTTAAAGCTTGCTCC
>CANEVK010000167.1 GCA_947442115.1 Bacteriovoracaceae bacterium
TCAGGTGAAGGTGTTCAGCAAGCACTTTTAAAATTAGTCGAAGGGTCTGTTGCCAATGTTCCGCCAAAAGGTGGACGTAAGCATCCTCAGCAAGAGTATATTCAGGTGGATACTCGAAATATTCTTTTTATCTGTGCCGGTGCCTTTGTTGGTCTAGATAAAATTATTGAAAAGAGAATGACCAAATCTAAGTCTGTTGGACTGACTTCTGTAAATACAACTGAGAAGAAAGAAAAGACTCACCTTGAGCAATTAGGGGCGATTGAGCCAGAAGATTTAGTTAAATTTGGCTTGATTCCAGAGTTTATTGGTCGTCTTCCGGTGACAGCAATGCTGGAAGAGCTGGACGAGAAAGCTCTCGTTTCAATTCTCACTGAACCAAAAAATGCCATCGTGAAGCAGTACCAAAAGCTTTTTGACTTTGATGGAATTGATCTGGAATTCACGGAAGATGCAATTCTTGAAGTTGCTCGAACGGCGTTAAATAGAAAAACCGGTGCAAGGGGACTAAGGGCCATTCTTGAGCAGGTGATGTTAGATGTTATGTATGATTTACCAGGACTTGAGAAGGTGGCGAAGTGTATTGTCACTAAAGACGCTATCCTAGGAACTGGTAAGCCAGTGCTTGAAGAGGGCGACCGTAAAAAACGATCGGATTCTAAGGGTGGAGCCAAATCGGCCAAAAAGATCGAGAACGCGTCTTAATGACACCGGCAAAATCTGACTCTAAATAACATTTAACTAAAAGAAATCATTTAAATCAGTAGGCTTAGGAAAAAAACTCCTAAGCCTTTTTTTTGTGTTCTAGATTTTTATTTTCGTGGGATACTATTTCTATAACCTCAATGAACGAGGTTATTTGATCCCGAGTTTGATATGCGCAGGAGGTGCTATGTCTGACAAAAAATCTGAAGCTGTTAATAACTTCCCACTGCTTCCCCTACGTGATGTGATTATTTTCCCTCACATGGTAGTTCCTTTATTCGTAGGAAGGGAAAAATCTATTTCTGCTCTAGAAAAAGCAGCGAAGAATGGCAATGAACTCTTTCTAGTCACACAGAAAGATGCTTCGGTACTAAATCCTGAGCGTGAAGACGTTTATGATATTGGTACTGTTGTCAGCATTATCCAGATGCTTAGACTTCCAGATAATACTGTTAAGGTTTTAATTGAAGGTAAATATCGTGCCAAGATTAAAACTTTCCGTTGTGAAAACGATGGCTACTATTCGGATGTAGAAAAGTGCGCAGACATCATTGAGAGTGATGTGGAAGTGGAAGCTTCTATGCGTTCTGTGAAGAATATCTTCGAGCAGTATGTGAAGCTCAATAAGCGCATCCCTCCTGAGCTTTTGATGAGCATTTCATCAATCACGGATCCAAGCCGTCTTGCAGATATTATTGTTGCTCACTTAACAATGAAGATTCCTGAGAAGCAAGATATTTTGAATGCTGTGAACGTAGATACTCGTTTACAACTTCTTCTTGAGAAAATGCAGGGTGAAATCGAAATCATCAATGTTGAGAAGAGAATCCGTTCTCGTGTAAAAACTCAGATGGAAAAATCTCAAAAAGAGTACTACCTCAATGAGCAGATGAATGCCATTCAGAAAGAACTTGGAAACAAGGATGATAAGTCTGATGTTGCAGAGATGGAAGAGAAGCTTCGTGCGAAGAAAATGCCTGAAGATGCTCGTGAAAAAACAGCTAAAGAGCTTCGTAAGCTTAAATCAATGTCTCCGATGTCAGCTGAGGCTGCAGTTGTAAGAAACTATATCGATTGGATGCTTTCTCTCCCTTGGGATGAGTATACAACAGATGATAATTCTGTCGCGAAAGCGAAAGAAATTCTTGATCATGATCATTATGGACTTAATGATGTGAAAGAAAGAATTGTGGAATACCTTGCAGTACGTGCTCTTGTTAAAGACGATACTCGTGGGACTCTACTTTGTTTAGCTGGTCCTCCAGGTGTAGGTAAGACATCAATTGCAAAATCTCTCGCAGAATCACTTGGTCGTAAATTTGTTCGTATCTCTCTTGGTGGAGTACGTGATGAAGCTGAGATCCGTGGTCACCGTCGTACATACGTCGGAGCTATGCCAGGAAAAATTGTTCATGCTCTTAAAAAAGCTGGAACTTCAAATCCTGTCATCCTTCTTGATGAGATCGATAAAATGAGTTCAGACTTCCGTGGAGACCCAGGAGCAGCGATGCTTGAGGTGTTAGATCCAGGTCAGAATAAAACTTTTGGCGATCACTATATCGAGTGTGAATATGACCTTTCAAAAGTTATGTTCATTATGACTGCGAATGATCTGGGAGCGATTCCTGGCCCACTTCGTGACCGTATGGAGATCATCCATATTGCTGGTTATACTCCAGATGAAAAAATGCAGATCGCGAAGAAATACCTTCTTCCAAAATCCGTTGAGTCTCATGGATTGAAAAATTATCCAGTGACTGTGACGGATAAAATCTTCACGAATATTGTTCGTGGTTACACAAAAGAAGCTGGTGTACGTGAGCTTGAGCGCTTGATGAACACGATTGCT
The DNA here is from genome assembly GCA_947442115.1 of Bacteriovoracaceae bacterium. Taxonomy (GTDB): domain Bacteria; phylum Bdellovibrionota; class Bacteriovoracia; order Bacteriovoracales; family Bacteriovoracaceae; genus Peredibacter. The sequence goes on from CANEVK010000167.1 coordinate 2,555, forward strand.
CGTAAAATCGCCACAGAAGTTGTGACTGAAGATATTAAAGAGGGACGTAAGTTTCAAGTGACTGAGAAGAATCTTGAAAAGTACCTTGGGCCATTGAAGTTTGATCGTAGTGGCATTGAAGAGCAGCCTCAAGTTGGACTTGTAAATGGTCTTGCTTGGACTTCGGTTGGTGGTGAACTTCTGAATATTGAAGTTGTCACTGTCCCTGGAAATGGAAAAATCCAAGTCACAGGGAATCTTAAAGATGTCATGAGAGAGTCTGCTTCAGCTGCTCTATCATACGTGAGATCAATCTCTAGTCGTCTAGGTGTAGATCATGAGTGGTATTCAAAAAATGACATTCATATACATGTACCAGATGGTGCAACACCTAAAGACGGTCCTTCAGCAGGTATTACCATGGCGACAGCTTTAACTTCGGCCATTGCTAATATTCCGGTTCGCCAAGATGTGGCCATGACGGGAGAAATCTCGCTTCGTGGACGTGTTCTTCCGATCGGTGGGTTGAAGGAGAAAATCTTAGCGGCCAAGCAAGCAGGTATCACGACTGTGATCATTCCAGAAAAGAATAAGAAAGATATCGTAAAGATCCCTGATGAGATTCTTAATGGAATTGAAGTGCGCCCAGTCTCTGAAGCTGAAGAGGTCTTAAGAGTTGCCTTAAATCTTTCTAAGCCAGAAGAGTTTATGAAGGCCCGGGCCCTTAAGGTTCTTGATGGTGAAGCGAATTTAGAAGTCGCTAATTAATAAAAACTGCTAGAACAAATTAAAAACCCGGCTTCGGCCGGGTTTTTTTATTTGACAGTCTTGTTTCAGATTCCTTAATATGTTGACTCATTTCGAATATGGGCGTTTAGCTCAGCTGGGAGAGCGCTACCCTTACAAGGTAGATGTCGGGGGTTCGATCCCCTCAACGCCCACCATATTTTAAATACTTACATCTATTTCCCCAATTAATCCTGAATTCCGTTACTTGTAATAACTTCTTCGCTATAATCATATACTTAGAGGGCCAATCTTATGAAAAAATCCGTCGTCGTCATTGAAGATGAAAAAGATATCGTTGAATCACTTAAATTTCTTTTAGAAAAAAATGATTTTATAGTTTATCCGTTTTATTCAGCCGAAGAATTTTTCTCGGCCAAGCTCTGGCCTGAGCAGTGTATTTATCTCGTCGACTGGAATCTTCCAGGCATCAAGGGTATCGATATCATTAAAACGATTCGCTTGAATGATAAAATATCTCCTGTTTTTATGATCTCTGCTTACAACAGTCCCAATCAAATCATTGAAGGGCTTCAGTCAGGGGCAGATGATTATCTCACTAAGCCATTTAATTATGATGAGCTTCTTATTCGAGTTGCCAATGCTCATAATAAAGTCAGCCATCTCAAAGATAATTTAATTAATGTCGGATTAAAGCTGATTCCTGAAGCCCATACAGTCATGAAAGATGGTGTAACAGTGAGTCTAACATCCAGAGAGTTTATTATTTTTCAACATCTTTTTCGGAATCAAAAAAATCCTAGCACCCGCGAAGAGCTGATCGCTCAATTTGATAAAGATATGGAGATGACATCAAGAAATATCGATGTTCATGTTTTTTCTCTTCGAAAGAAAATGAGCAAGGTTCAAATAGAGATTGAGACTGTTTGGGGTACTGGGTACAAACTCGTTCTCTAGAAGAGCATTCTAAATTCCACTTCAAGTCGTCCAACCTTTGGGACATTTTTCCCGGCCACTGTCTGGACGACGTTAAAATTAATTTGCGCCGGAAGTAAAAATTTCTTTTTAAGAAAAGGCTGTATGCTTGAAAGAGTTGTTGTCAGCTGTACTTGATGTTCCATTTTGTCTGAGTTGTAGGCCAGGTACTTGTCAGCCTCTGCATACTCAGAATTAAACTCTGAAGGCATCTGATACATAAATCGATAGACAGGTGTAAAAGATAACCAATCAGAGAATGAAAATGTGGAATTCACCATCCAGTTAATTTTATCACCATACTTAATATTGAAATCACCTTTTTCAGATGAAAGTGTGAAGTCGCGACTTGTTGGAACACGTAATTCTTTAGTGGTTGGTGCTTGGTAGGTATAGCGAAGAGTTGTGCCTACGTTAAAGTAATCATTAAAAACATATCCCGTTGCAAATTCAGAAAAAAGATCAAACTGGCCATCACCAAAACCTACATCTTGGAGGATATTTGGATCATCTTGGCGGCCTGTGGGAAGAATCACACCAGGATAGAACATCAGACCCCAAACACCTCGGTCTACGACTTTCGCCATAAGCCCTGTTTCCATGTCGCCGTAGCCAGTGCCGTACCAGTTACCAATAGGTTTATAGCCATAATTGTTCGTGATAAATGATTGAACTGATTTTTCATCTGCATCGACCATTGTTCTCAGATTGGCAGCAATCGTAGCAGAAAGGACCCCACCATTTTGTTGTTCAAGATAATCGGCTGCGGCTTCGTAGGTATTACCCTTAGTTCTTTTGATGTCAGCCTGAACTTGGGCGGTATAATAGGCGATCTCAGTATAAAACATAACCTTGTCTGTAAGACCCCAGCCAAGGCCTGTGCCTTGGACATTGAATTGAGCCGAAGCATCGACCTTATACTCACCAACGGAGAGATCTTTATAAACTTCAGCAGGAAGTGATGCCTGTAGAGTTCCGCCAAAAGCTGGGATTTGATCGAGAGTTACTGCATCGACTTTGAATTGCCCACCAAGGGTCGATTCTGATCTGAATTGATTAAAATTTGAATTAACTTTTGAGGTGACTACGTTTCTGTAGCCCAGAATTCGCACCCCTTTGGGGAGAGTTTTCCAAACTTGGGCAGAGGCTGAAAGAGAGGTGGCGAAAGTTAAAGCGGCCAGAATCTTTTTCATACGCGTTTTCCTCAATACTGTTGAAGTTGTGAAGATTTTACCTGATGACGGGGTGAGTATAAAGAAATGACATGGTGCTATGTAAAAAGGTAAGGGTCCCTGTAATATTTTTTACGGTGGGCCTATAATAGGGAAAACATCATCATATTAATTACTTAGGGGTTTTATGGTTAAGAGCTTTTTATTTATGCTTACTTTGCTGACCATTATTAGCTCTTGTGGTCAGAAAAGTGTCATTAAGGCGAATGTTAAGTCACGGACCTTTGCTGAGGCCTATGGTGATGGTGAGTACGTTATAAGACCTTTGATTCTTCCTCTCTCTAATCAGGCCATTTCAGCTTTTGATTCTCCAGTCGAAAAAATTGATTTTATCGCCGGAGGATTTGTTCGGATGTTTATGAATCTTGGCGCTAATATGGGGCTTGGTCGAGCTAAATTAACTCTCACTCAGCCTGTTCCTGAAATTCCGACCGATGTAATTAAAGGGGCAAAAATTAAGCGACTTTTTCTTTTCATAAAACCTAAAGAAGGTAAGCAGCGATGGCAAACGTTTGTTCGACGTTTTTTCTTTGGTCAGGGAGATGTGACATTTGATTTTTTAGATAAGCTAGCCGTTAAAATTTCATCTGATAAGAAAGATAGCTTTGAATCCTGGTATCCTACTTTTGATTATAAAGGCTTAAAAAAGCGTGAGTACACTCCGCTTCAGTCCCTTTTTGAAGGCGAAGATCTTTATGATGAGTCCGTAAACTTACATCGTCAAAACTCTCTTGTGATTGTGAA
>CANEVK010000168.1 GCA_947442115.1 Bacteriovoracaceae bacterium
GTAGAGGGTATGGTCTTGATTTGATTTAAAGCCAACGATGGCCCCTAAAGCAAAGGTCTTAGATTGCTGTACTTTTAATGACAAGGCCGGAACGGCATTAGCGAGTTGATTTGTCATGCCAAGGCCCATTCGCCCCCTGAGGTCTGCCGTAAAAGCAAGGGTAGGGAATAAAAAAAGAAAAACCATTAAAAATTTTTGTGTCATAAGTTAAGTCTAAGGAATCTTTTGATCTTTGACAACGTTACTCCCAAGGTTTTAAACTCCTAGGGTAAAAGTTAAGTTATCAAAAGGATTTTCATGAGCGAAGCGACTCAAACTCAAACTCAAACTCTCGAACAAACTCTCAATCGGACTGATTTTGGGCATCTGATTTTTGAATATAGAAAAGTGATGTTTGCCCTGATTGCGGCGGTTCTTGTGGCCGTCATGGGATTTTCACTATGGAAGCAATCTCAAAAGTCTCAGGCCGAAGCCGTTTCGGCGAAGGTTTATCAATTTCAATCTCAAACGTGGTCATCGGTTAAAGAGGGAAAGCTTGCCTCAACAGAGCTGCCAAAGCTTTTCGATGCACTTGACCAAGATGTAAAGAGTGCCCCTATTATGATTCCTCTGGCCCTTGAGATGGGTAAATTTCTGCACGATAAAGGTCAGTTCGTAGAAGCGGAACTTATTCTTTCAAAAATTAATGCTGTTCACCCTATAGGCCAATTTTTTGTTTCTTCCCAGAGAGCGATTATCTTAGAGAAGTTAAATAAAATCCCTGAGGCGATTGCAGTTCTTGAGCTAGCCGCAAAAAATAAAGAAGCCTTAATGGCGGCCAAACTCAATCTCGAACTCGGACGTTTAAATCTTTTAAATGGTGAAAAAGCCAAAGCTAAAACTCATTTTGAGTATATTTTAAGCACTTACCCTAATGATGACATGGCCAAACTGGCCAAGCTTTACATGGGAAAAATGAATCCATGAATGGATTTTTTGTTCTTCTGATTTTAATTTTGTCCGGTTGTACTCAATTAAAACTCCAGCAACCCCAAAGAGATCAGGTTTTCTTTAAGAATATCTGGACTAAAAATTTGGACGAGACTTATGTCTCTGGAAATCTCCCCATTGGTGTTGGGGCCCCTAGGATTTATCAGGATATTGTCTATATGGGGACCCTTCAGGGAAAAATGAATGCCTACGATGTTGAGTCTGGGCGTTTATTGTGGAGTGCAAATGATAAAACCCCTCTCGGTGGGCCAGTTGAATTTTTTGATGAGCATATCGCCTATGGTGGTCTTAATGGTCGCCTTTTTGTCAGACATTACCTATCTGGAAAACTGAAATATGCAATTGATCTGGCCGCTCCGGTAGAGAGCGCACCTGTTTTTCATAAAGGCCATCTCTTTGTTTATCTAAGAGGCCATCAGGTCGTTCATCTTGATGCTCAGACTGGTAAAGTATTATGGGCCTATAAGCGAGCAGTCCCTGTTACAACGACCTTGCAGCGAACGTCAAAGCCACTCGTCGTCGGCAATAAAGTTATTTTAGGTTTTGCAGATGGTTTTCTTGGGGCCCTTTCCCTTGATGAAGGTCTTCTTATTTGGGAAACGAAGCTCATTGAGAGCTCCAAATTTGTTGATGTCGATCTTAATCCGATTCTTGCTGGTGGTTTAATTATATGTGGTTCACCATCTGGAGAACTCAAGGCCGTTAATCCCGATAATGGCGCCATCTCCCGTTCATTTGGAGTCAGTATAATGGCCCATCCAATTTTAAAAGGGGAGCAACTGATCTTAGGCACTAACGATGGTGACGTTTTAGTTATGGGACTAGATGGAAAAATTTTAAAACAACTCAAAGTTTCCTCTCAGCCAATTAGTGCTTTAACTTGGTGGAAGGGAAGTCTTGTTGTGGCCAGTTTTGACGGTAACCTGACAGCGATTGATCCACTTGCTTTGAAAGTGATTGATCAGTTTCATTTAGGTTATGATTTTTCTGCCATTTTCTCTGATATCGCCATCAATGATGATTTTATGGCGCTCTACTCCTCACGTAATCGGTTGTACTTATTCCAGTAATATTTTCCTAAACTTAAGAAAACTATCTTTTACAATCTTGCATAGATTTCCTTTGTTGAGCGGAGTAGGATTCTTTGGCAACAAAGGAATTTAAAATGCTGAAATCCCTGCTTTTATTTGCTCTTTTCATTTCTTTCTCTTCAATGGCCTCTGTCAAAATTGAAGAAGAACTTTACGTCATTGGACAAAATCCTGAAGTTATTAAGGATCTTGCTCAATCTGGTTCAGTCGAGATTGATCATGTGACTTCTGAAGGTTTTGAAGTATATGGTCCTCGAGGGCTATCAGAGCATCTTACGAAAAGATCACTACCTTTCTTTGATATGAAATCTGTTAATAAATCGGCTCTTGCAGATTATCCAAGTCATGCAGAAATCACTAAAAAATTAAAAGCTGCGGAAGCAAAAAATCCAAAGATCATGAAGCTTTTCTCAATCGGTAAATCTGTGACGGGTAAGGATTTATGGGTCATGAAAATCTCAGATAATGTTAATACTGAGGAAGTTGAGCCAGAGTTTAAGTATATCTCTTCTATGCATGGTGATGAAATTACTGGCCGAGAGCTGACGGTTAAACTTATTGAAGAAATGGCCCAAAGTTATGGATCTAATCAAGAAATCACAGAGCTTGTAGATAATACTGAGATTTATATTATGCCTTCTATGAACCCAGATGGGTCTGAGAGAAAGCAGCGTGCAAATGCTAATGGATATGATCTCAATCGTAACTTTCCAGATATTAGTAATAGAAATGGGAATACTGTTGATGGTCGTCAAATTGAGAATCAACATGTGATGAAGTTTCAGGCATCAAGACAATTTTCTCTTTCAGCAAATTTTCATGGTGGAACTATTGTTGTGAATTATCCATGGGATTCGACTTATGACCGTCACCCTTTAGATGCATTTATTAAAGAATTATCCATTGGGTATGCTGAATTAAATCCAGAAATGCGCTCTTCTAGAGAATTTGCTGGCGGGATTACCAATGGAGCTGATTGGTATGTGGTTAAGGGTGGAATGCAGGACTGGAGTTCCTTCTTCTATAACGACTTGCAAGTGACGGTTGAGCTCTCCCACGCAAAGTGGCCAAGATATGATGATATTCCTAGCTTTTATCAAAGTAATCGTGATTCCATGATCTATTTTATGAAGCAGATTCATCGTGGTGCTGGATTCAAGTTTAACCGTGCAGATGTTGCAGGTACTGTTGCGATTAAGCAGACGTCTCCAGTGATTAAAGATCTCGGATCATTTGCCTTTAATACATCTGAATTTTTTAAGGTTATGCCTGAAGGGGAATATACTTTAAACATCACTGAAAAGAATAAAGCGTCGAAAGTCATTCAAGTCTCAGTTGATAAAGACAAAATATTTTCTAACGGCAATTACACAATTATCGATTAAGTTCCTAGCTTAACTATAAAATTGAATTCTTCTTTGGAGACCGGCAGTATTGAAAGCCGGTTTCCTTTTTGAAGAAGTCTCATGGGCGAAAGTTCTGGATGTTTTCTTATCTCGTCTAATGAAACATGATTTTTTAAATCTCTCTCATAGCTTACATCAATCAGTATCCATCTAGGATTTTCTGAAGTTGCTTTCGCATCATAGTATTCTGATTTTTTATCAAATTGCGTGGCATCCGGATAAGGCGTTGAACTTACCCGAGCTATTCCAGCAACTCCCGGAATTTCGCAGCTGGAGTGATAAAAAAGGATGAGGTCACCAACCTTCATCTCATCACGCATAAAATTTCGTGCCTGATAGTTTCGCACTCCATTCCAAGGTTCTGTCTTTTTTGGGCGTGATTTTAGGTCACTAAAAGAGAAGACATCAGGTTCAGATTTCATTAGCCAGTAGTTCATAGATCAATACTGGAGCAAAAGGCTTTAGAAATCAAGTTCTGAAATATTGAGCCGAAGAGATTTTTGGAGGGATTCTATGTTTAGATTCTTTGTCGTCAGTCTTCTTTTATCTCTTGTAGGCTGCTCCCACCAGGCCAAGGTCACTGGTGTTACTCGTGAGTATCCATTCTCTGAAGAGCTCTTAAGAGAGGCCCAGAATAATTTTGGGAGGTACCCTGCCAACATCTCCGAGGCAGAATCTTCAAAATCTGCCCGCAGGGTCTACTTTAGTGCCCTTTACTATCAGTACCTGACTTTGGGTAATCATTTAGACATGGTTTCAAACCTCAATTCATGCCCTCAGTTTCATCACGACAAGATTGAAACGGAGTCATTTATAGTTCCACAATTTTCAATGATTAAAATTAACCAAAATGAAAAAGAGCTTTCGCCTTATTTCCCAGAAATCGCCTTTAATAAGAAATTTTCCATCCGAGATCACTTTTTAAGCATCCAGGATGAGATCAGTGTTCTCTGTGAGGAAGGTGTTAGTGATAATTATTTTAAGTTTGATAATTTAATTACCCATTATGCTTCAAAGTCGACTTTTCACCGGCATCCAGAGGCGATGAAGTCAGTTTTAAAAATTCCCGTCTTTGCTAACTATTATCTTTTAAAGATGTTTCAGTCTTCCCATCGGCAGTTTCCGGTGCACCCAGAAGAAAAGCAAATGATTCATCTTACTCGAACCCATTGGTTTGAAAGTTATGTTGCAAAAGCACAATCTTTAAGAGAGAAAATGATTCGTACAAAAATGGTTCAAAGGTAGTTCTTATGAAAATATTCATTCTCTCAACACTTTTGGTGACATTTTCTTGTGGGAAGATGGACTTAAAAGTGGGTGATAGTCTTGGCGATTTTAAAAGTGTGGAGCCTCTCAGTTTAGGTGATCAACAAATCAATCTTTTAAATTCAGTTTGTAGTGGAATTGTTCAAAAAACAAATGCTCTCCCTTTGCTCATTAATACTAACTTGACCTTCAGTTATTCCATGAAGGCATGTGCAGACTCAGCCTTTTCTGGGCCACTGGATGTTCCAACCACCATTCAAAATATTAATAACTCCTATAGACTTGTCAAAAGTGATAGTTCTGCTTTTTATTTTTCTGATCTTGAGACAACTGATTCTGGAACAATGTCTCTTATTTGTAAGCAACTTACAGAATCTGCAAATTTGCAAAGTCCAATCAATCTAGGTGTGGAATATCTTTTTATTTCGACTCAAGGTATCTCCTCTGAGAATTGTGCGCCTGCCACAAATGAAGTGTGTATTGAAGTCTCCAAAGGCACACTAGACCCAAGTGGTTTAGCAAAAATTCATACAAAAGAATGGGTAAGGTTTTCTTTAGATTCCACTAAAGGTCGTAAAGGATTTTTCACCTCAAAAAAACAGATCTCATCACTGGCCTGTCCTGAAGGTAAGTTATCAGGACATAAGGCATTACTTAAATAGAGCAGCCCTGGGCCATTTGAGTGATGACTAGTTTTTTTGAATCCATATCATAGATTTTCTTGCAAAAAATATTTGTAAAAGCGACATGAGCTTTATCTTTGGAAACAGGACACGCTACATTCTCTTTTTTATCCTCAAATTGTCCTAAATTTGTCATATCAAATGCTGTAATCTTCCAATCACCTTGAGGAGAAATTCGAAGCATAAAATAAAGTCCATCATCTTCTTTTAAAATAAACAGTTCTTTATTTTTGATAAACAGGGGTTGATCATTAAGAGGAATGTTATAAGTCTGTGGGCCCGATTCATAAAACACTGTGATAGATTGTGGTATCAAATTATCTTTAAGGGGAAGCTCAATCAGTGATTGATCTCTCCATATCTGGGCCTTCTGGGCATCAATGGATCTTATAAATGAAGTTCCTCGTATGATTTTTTCACCTTGTTTTGGATTATGTTCTTTGCATTCAGAAGTATGGGTCGCAGGCATGAAAGCTTTCTTGGCCTTCTCAAAAGTATAAAATTCCACGGGGATTCCATATTGACGTCGAAAAGCCTCGAGCTCTGAGGCAGCTTTATTTGTGTCCGATGAGTTCTTATATTTTTGAACGAGGTCCCTCCATTTAGTAAACATATGTCCCATAACCTGGTCACAGTCAGAATTTTCGGGGCATCCCTTGAATTCATGGGTGAAATCCTCCAGGGA
>CANEVK010000169.1 GCA_947442115.1 Bacteriovoracaceae bacterium
ATAAGAAAAAGACCCCCTGTTATTCCAGATTCTGCACCTAGATAAGCCTGAAATTGACTTTGTCTTAGAATTTCATTAACTGTTTTAGAAATTTCAGGAGTCACCATACTGAGTTGCTGAAAAAATCCAACTTTGGCCACCTCACCAAAAAATGAAGCCATTGAGAATACAATAAAAAGTAATGGGGCAACCCCAAGGGCAGCATAATAAGCAAATGAAGAGGCCAAAAGAAAGATTTGATGCTGCCTAATCTGCTTTAAAAAGAGTCTAGATAATGTGATTAGGTCTTTTTTTTTGAGGTCTCATCCTCTTCCATTCCAAGGTACTGTTCCTTGTACTGAAGATAAGCCTCAAAATGGTTAGACACTTTTTTAATTTCCTCATCCGTAAGAGGTCTCTCAACTATAGCAGGCCTTCCCTTAATTAAACTCCCGCTCGGAAATTTTTTACCAGGAGAGACCAGGGAACCTGCGGCCACAAGACAATTGTCTCCAATTTCTGCTCCATCTAGAATGATCGCCCCCATACCAATTAAGCAACCGTTGCCTATTTTACAACCATGAAGAACTACACTGTGGCCAAAGGATGTATCTGAACCAATAGTTAATCCATTTTGTTCGGTGACATGAAACATACAAAGATCTTGAACGTTAGTATTTTCTCCAATTGTGATCTCATTAACGTCGGCCCGAACAACCGAATTAAACCAAATACTCACGTGATCACCTAACTTTGCACGACCAATAACTTTTGCTCCATCAGCAATAAATACTCGGCTACCAAGATTGGGGAAAAAATTTAAATATGAATGAAGTTTCATCATTAACCTCTTATGATCGCAAGCACATGAGCATCCTGAGGAAAAAAATGGGGAGCAAGGAAATGAAGTTTCCCACCTCGTCGCATCACTTCCTCCGCCATCTCATTGAGTATATCTACTGATTCATTTTTTTTCGAATCTTTTTTATAAATCTCAAAATCTCCAGTCTTAAAATTGATGGTGCCAAACAATTTTCTTTCAGTTGGAAGCACTAACTGAATAACTTTTTCATTTCTTATCGCTTCAATAATACTAGACAAATCAGAGATCATTTTTTTTGACTTGAATAACTTTTTAAATTTTTCTTTAAAATGAGCAGAATACAGATCAAGAATGGGGTATCTGAATTTTTTACATTTCTCTAAAATTTCGGAACACGTTTTTTCATAAAAATCTTCATGAATATGAGAGATGACACCAAAATTATTTGAGAAATAACGCATAAAAATTAGCTTCATATCTTCTAGGCCAGTGACAATGACCGGCATCGATTGATACTGAGATAATTCCATAATTTCGTGAGCAATTGATTTTAATGCTAGAATTGATTTGTAAGGTACTAATCCTAGGTTTTGGGGAGTAAAAAGCCTCGCCTTCATATCAAAAGAATGTTCTTCAAAATCAAAGTGCTTAACAATTTCAAGGTGAAAAAAATCACCCTTGTAAACTTTGATATCGTAAAAAGAAACATTCACCACAAGATAATCAGGATTAATGAAAAGCTCCTCAAGCACTGGTCTGACATGAAAGCTTTCCCCTATCATGCAGTAAGTTTCCACTTGAGTTTGCAATGTGACAAAGCCCTGAATTTTTTCTGAAAAAAAGAAACCATGAGATCTTTCAGGCCAGTTGGTTAAAATTTTTTTTATATTTTGATGATTTTTACTTAGTAGAGATTCAACTTTTGTTTTACCTCTTAGTTGAAGCTGAACGAGCATGTCCTGAAAAAATTTTTCAAATTCATCTAATGATGTTTTTTGCTCAAGAAAGAAACTTACGGTCGTGAAATTTTTTGGATGAAATAACAATTGGTTAAGATTTAAAGGTTTCAAATTTGACCCTCATGGTCTAGAAATCCATCACTCTCAAATTATAGCCGATAATGATCTTTCATGATAGCTTTTTAGGTATGAAATTTGATCACTTGGCCTTTGGTATTGATATTGGTGGAACTAACACTAAAATTGGTCTTTTTGACCAGTCAGGTACTCTTATTAATTTTAAAACCCTTCCTACTAATAAGGACATTAAGGCGGAAGATTTCATTCAAGATTTAGCGAAATTTTGTGAAACTGAAATCCTTCAACAGTATAAAATTAAACTTGGTGATTCAAAAATACTTGGCGTTGGCGCTGGTGCCCCTATGGCCAATTACTTCACTGGACTAGTTGATCACGCTCCAAATCTTGGCTGGAATAAAGTTGAGCTAAAAAGACTTTTAAATTTCTTCTTCAAGTGCAGAGCTGTAATAGAAAATGATGCCAACTTAGCTGCTGTTGGTGAAAAGAAATGGGGGGCTGGCAAAGAGCTTTCAGATTTTATTCTTGTCACATTAGGTACTGGTGTTGGAACGGGACTCATTCTTAGTCATAAGCTGTATCGTGGTTATATGGCCCTTGGAGCAGAGGGGGGGCATGTGCTCATCCCCCATTCAAAAACTAGACCTTGCTCGTGCGGTGGAGTCAATCACCTGGAAAGTTTTTTATCGGCAAAAGGAATTAAGCAAACGATAAAAGAAATCACTGGTGAAGAATGGAGTTTAGAAAAATTATCCGAACTCTTTCATCATAATGATCCAGTTGCGCTGAATATTGTTGATCAAATTTCCCTAGAGCTTGCCCATGGATTAGTATCAATGGCAGTTTTGCTTGGTCCACAGGCCTTTATTCTTGGTGGAGGAGTCTCTCAACTAGGTGGTTCATTCAACCATTTGGTTGAAACCAAAATTAATAAGTTGATTCATTTTTCATTAGTAGGAAAAATCAAAGTTTTCTCAGGGACACTAACTTCAGACAAAGGTGCTGTTTACGGAGGAGCGGCTCAACTTTTTGATGAGGTTCGCATCTGATGAGCATTCTCAATAGATGGTCAATCATATCTGACGATAAAATAGCAAAAAAACTCACTGAAACTATATCCTCACTCGCTCTCAAGCTTGAAGAAGCTGTTGCAACCGCAAAGAATGAGGAAGAAAAATACGAAGCTGTTTTCCAGTTTTATCGAAAATATTACAAACTCACTTTAACAAAAATTAATCTGGAGGCCGGTATCAACCGATCACCTACAAGAGATCTTATCCTTGATTATCCTTGGAAGGATTTAAACCTTGATCGATTTGATTGCCTGAAAATATGGGAAAAAATAAACCACTAGATATGCCATTTCCTCTCATTCTCGCTTCCACCTCAAAGTATCGGCACGAATTGCTTTCACAGCTTGGAAGGTCTTTTGAGGCCTGTGCACCTGATTTTGATGAAGACCTCCTAAAAGACAAAGGTCTCCCCGCTGCAGATCTTTCAAAAGCACTCGCAAGACATAAATGCCTCGCGGTCTTTAATATGCATAAAGATTCATGTGTCATAGGATCTGATCAAGTTTGTGTCTTAGGAGAGAGAATTTTGAGTAAACCCAAGACAGAGGCGAAGGCTTTTGAACAACTCACACAACTTCAGGGGAAATCCCATGACCTCATCACATCTGTTTGTATAACTTACCCTAACGGTATGATTGAATTTAGTAATCATACTACTCTCAAAATGAGAAAACTCACTGAAGATCAAATTCTTCGTTATATTGAAGCTGACAAAGCACTAGACTGTGCTGGAAGTTATAAATTAGAATCTCGAGGAATAACTTTATTTGAATCAATCGACATGACCGATCATACAGCTATTATCGGCTTACCCCTCATTGATTTGAACAATCATTTAATTAAAATTGGCTACAGCCTATGAAATATATTTTTCTTTGTTTTATTTCTCTTTTTCTATGTTCTTGCACAAGCTTACCCAAAAAACGGCTTGATAAATTATCCATTCTTCAGGGGGCGACATCTTCTAAGGAAGTTGAGTTCAGCATACTGGCCCCACAAGAAAAAAATCTTGAATTTGAAATTCGAAGTGCGGAAGGCCTTATTATTAAGCCTGAAGAGATTAAAATTATTTCTCGCCCAGACTCTCCCTGGCGAATCCATAAACTTTTATTTCTCAGAGATCAATTAATTGATTTTAATCTTTATGTTTTTGAAAATGGCAAAGTGATTGATCAAAGACTAATTGGAAAAGGACAGTTGAAGCAAGATCATCTCAACATCGCACTTTTGTCTTGCATCAATGATGGCTTTGAGAAAAATTTCAAGATTTGGGATGCTCTGGCACTCAAGAACCCTGAGTATGTTCTCATGTTGGGCGACAATGTATACGCCAACCGTGATGAAAATGGTTTACCCCTAAGTCCCACTCCGGAAAATATTTGGGGACGCTACGTAGACACCAGACTCCGCGTACCATTCTTCTTCCAACAAAAGCTCATTCCTGTACATGCTACTTGGGATGATAACGATTACGGGCCAAAAGATGCTGGAGAGGATTTTGAGTTTAAAAATGAAAGTAGAGAAATTTTTGAAGCCTTCTATGCTCAATCCTTAAGCGATGAGATCTTTACCAAAGGGCACGGAGTTGGAGGTCAGCTGGGCTTAGGTGACTTTAATCTTTACTTCCTTGATGCTCGAAGCTTTCGTACTAAATATAAAGAAGGCAAACATATAGGAATTGACCAGCACCAATGGCTTGTAAAACTCCTCAAGGATGAACGGCAACCTAGCCTTATTTTAAAAGGGGATCAGTTTTTTGGCGGCTATCATGATTATGATTCTTATCAAGGAAATCATCCAAACGACTTTAATCTTTTTGTTTCTGACCTAAAACAAATTGGCACACCTGTTGTTTTTTTTAGTGGTGATAGGCACTTAAGTGAAATTATGCAATTCCCTAGGAGCCTTTTCGGACTACCAAGTTTTGAAATCACATCAAGTCCTATGCATGCTAGGGTTTTTAATGATTCACCAGTGGAAAATCCATGGCGAGTCGTTCATACGCATGGCAAGATGAATTTTACTCTTATTAAAAATGTTGCTCAGGATAATCATTGGTTCATGGATGTTCAAAATATTGGAGAAGATGGGCAGATATTATTTCGCCGGGATTTGGCCGTTTTCATTAAGGATCTTCAAAATAATTTAAATGAAGTGAGAAAAAGAAGATCTGGGAAGAGACGCTATCGTCGATTAAGAAACAAAAGAAGATAGGGAGTTTTCAAGCTCCCTATCTGAGTAAAACTTATTGTTGGGATGGTTTCTTTTCTACTGATTCAATTTCACCCTTCTTTTTACGTTGAAGAATCTTATCTAAACTTCTCATGTATGTTTTAGAAAGGACTTTAAATAATGTGTCTTCTTCATTAGGTTTATAATCGCTTTTATTGCGGTCATAGTTGGCCGCCATCATTTCCTTTTCCTCGTCAGATAAACCCGATGGATTAGAACTGCCATTCTGATCGTTGCCAGAATCGGATCCAGATCCAGACCCGCTAGCGATACCAAAAACTCCTGGCCCACCACCAGCACCTTGAGTCGCAGCTCCTATAGCACTGTTCTTATCTTTTGACTTTTCATCTTCAGAAGAAGTTACTTGATCAGATGACTGATTAGCAGTTGGTTGAGCTTTTGAGTCACCAGAGGATTGAAGTGATCCAGCACCGCCAGATCTTGCAGAAGCACCACTTGTGGAGCTGCCAAGTCCAGAGGTCATGAGCTCTTTTTTAAGTTCGTTTTCTTTAGCTGAAAGATTTACACCTTTGGTAGCCGCCTTGGAGTTAGCATCCTGCATCTCCTTAATTCTTGCAGCGAAAGCATTAGAACTTGCACCTGTCATGGATCCAGAATCAGCTGATGAACTTGAAGCATCATCTTTGAATCCAGAAGACTTCATCGACATAGATAAAGAATTTAAATTGAATTTTATGGGTGATCCAAGGTTGCTTTTAACTTGAGGCTTAATGTAATTCTTCGGGCCTGAATTCCCACCCATATAATCAGTGTTCGTAGGGTTATAATAGTTATTTCCCCCCTCAGTAATCCCTTGTCCATCGCCACTAAAATCTTTGCCATTGAGATCGTCTAGGACTCTTTGAAGACAAACATTTTGCTTATCTCTTAACCCACCTGGACCCGAGAGCGCCGTGTAATAAAGCCCAAGATTATTATAATCTGTTGAGTATCGTTTA